>JAGQUY010000570.1 GCA_020438245.1 Bacteroidota bacterium | reverse complement strand
AAAACTGCCTTGGACATAGATCGTATCGCCAGGTGCAACAGCATTGATCGCCGCTTGGATAGTGGAATAGTCTCCCGGAACCGACACACTTTGGGCACACAAAGGCAGTGGTGTTACAAGCAACAGGAAAACCCGTATTGGAGATAAGATTTTGAATCTGAACATTCGTTTTAACAAACCGGCAGCTATTTTCACTTCGAATCTAAC
This sequence comes from Bacteroidota bacterium, assembly GCA_020438245.1. Classification (GTDB taxonomy): domain Bacteria; phylum CLD3; class CLD3; order SB21; family SB21; genus JAGQUY01. The sequence continues at coordinate 5,452 of JAGQUY010000570.1, read as the reverse complement.
ATATTTTCGCATGGGACATCAAATATAAGAGAGTATGAGAATGAGTCAACATCTAATTAGTATACATGAAACCGGGCTCAACAGTTGATTTTCAGGCGTTTTGGACGATTTATTATCAAGCGCAAGCTAGGGTTTTTATGGCCAGATTTACCATGACGAGGGTCATGCAGGAGTGTGCGAAAGCGGAAAGAACTCGCCGAATGGCGGGTACGCTTCTCGAAGCGTTCACCCAATCGGACTGCTTGAGAGATGCTTTTCTCTTACCGGTGTGGACCTAGTCCATCTGAATAGGTTCCGTCGGAGGTGATGACCAGTTTACTCAATCGAATACCGGCGGAAACAGGTTGACCGATTTTCGGAACGAGAATTCCATTTTCGACTCCGGAGTCTCTCATGGCATCTGCCAGGCGTCTCAACTCCATGTCCATCGGCCTGTAAAAAGTACCATAGTGGATCGGCACCATATAGGACGCCTGCAGGTCTTTGAATATCCGGAGTGCTCCTCTGGCGTTCACGTGGACCGGATTGCCGAACCCTTCGGCCGATATGGAGCTTGTCGGACCGATAGGAATCAGCGCCAGATCGATATGAAATTGCTTCCCGATTCGGACAAACGTGGAGTCGTCGTAGCCGGTGTCTCCTGCGAAGTAAATCGTGATATCACGATACTCCAGCACATAGCCCGTATAGGGATGACCGTCCAAGAAATTGTCGACAACATAACGGCCGCCGAAGTGATTCGCAGGAACGGCCGTGATCCGAAGTCCGTCGACCGAGAGGGTGTCCCATGGAGAAAACTCTGTCGCCAGACGTTCGACGTCGGAGGGCAGATACATCGCAGCACCGGCCGGAACCGCAACACGGCCCTTGATTTTAAGACGCGACAAGCTGGGCCGATCCAGGTGATCCATGTGCGTATGAGAAATAAGAACGGCATCCATCGACGGTAGTGAATCGAGGTCAGCACCCGGATAATAAAAGCGTTTGACCACGAGTCCGACCCGGGTACTGAAGTTGGGGTCCGTAAGGACCCACTTGTCGTAGAGGCGCAGCAGGACCGTTGAGTGGCCTATCCAGAGTACCTGCACCTCACCCGAACTCCGGGAAGAAAACCCGTGCGCTGTATACGGCGGTTGGCGGGTTTCCATAAATACCGTGCAGGCAGTCAGTGAGAGTATAAGACAAGCGGACACGAACCATTTCATGACGCTCTTCTACGACCGACCGACGGCAATGTTCCAAGCCCTACAGATGCTTCAGGGCTTCCCTTTTGCTTAGTCCGGAGAGTTCGTGCTCGTGGGTTTTGACGAAGCGGAGCACCCACTTGGGATCGGTCTTGGCGTATTGGCGGAGGATCCATCCGATCGCTTTTCGGATGAAGAATTCTTTTTCATGCATCATGCGTACGATCGTCTTTTCCAGAAGGGGAAGGTTCGTTTTTTTACGGTGATTGTGATGTACTAGAATCGACGCCCGACGAAGCCAGAAATTTTTGTCGGTTGCCCATTTCTTGGCAAGGGCTTCGTGTTTTCGGTTGGTCAGGAACATCTCACCGATCTGATGCACGGAAAGTTCGTCCACGAGATCCCAGTTGTCCGACTGCTTCAGCATGCGCACAAACAGCGGCATGGCGTCGTCGATCCGGAATTTCTTCAGCTTCCGCGACAGGTCGAGGGCCATGTAGCGGTCCTCCCGATAAGTTCCGTTCCACAACTCCCAGGTGACGTCTTTGTAGTCTGTCAACGTCGTGATCGGATACCGCGTCATCCCTTCCTTCAAGATCTCCCTGCGTTGGGGACTCGGAACGCCGTAGAAATCCTGCACGTTTTTCATATACGCTTTCATTTGAGCAGATTTGACGGGGTTGGCGAGTTTTTTGAGTTCCGTGCGGAAAAACGAGACGATGGGATGCATTTTACCCCAGTGCTTCGTTGATCTTATTCATCAACGTGCTGATGGTGAACGGTTTGGGTATGAGAAAGGCGCCTTCTTCAAGAATACCATGATGTGAAATAATATTATCCGAATAGCCCGACATGTAGGCCACCTTCAAAGATCCGTCGAGGTTTTTGAGTTCCGCGTACAATTCTTTGCCGTTCATTCCCGGCATAATAATATCCGTCACGAGCAATCGTACCCGGTGTGAATTGGATCGGAATGACTCAACACACTCCATCGGGTCGCCGAAGTCGATCGTGTCGAAGCCGTGTTGACGCAGCGCGCGGCAGACCATTTGGCGGGCCATTTCGTCGTCTTCGACGACCAATATAGTTCCTGATCCCTTTTTTCTCAATTCCGCGGTGTCAACCTTGGTTTCCAACGCATCCGCATTTACCAGAGGTAAATAGATCCTGAACGTCGTTCCATGACCCACTTCGCTGTATACGCTGATATGGCCGCCGTGTTGTTTTACGATACCATATACGGTTGCAAGACCCAGTCCGGTACCTTTCCCCTCTTCCTTGGTTGTAAAAAAGGGCTCGAAAACCCGTTTTACGGTTTGTGCATCCATGCCTGTTCCGCTGTCACCAACTTTGAGGCTTACGTAGGAGCCGGGTTCAAGTCCGGGCATGGAAGCCGCGTGGGATTCTTCGATTTCAATGGTCGACGTTTCAATGCTCAGCATGCCCCCGTCCGGCATGGCATCCTGGGCGTTGACAGAAAGATTCATCAGAATTTGTTCGAGTCCGGAGTTGTCTGCACAGACCGGTGCAGTTGGCGTTTCCATCGAATACCGGATATCTATGTTTTCCCTGATTGTTCGACGCAAAATCTTCTGGAAATCCTTGATCGTCTGATTGAGGTCAAGGTTTCTGAATTCGAGGACCTGCTTCCGGCTGAAAGACAATAACTGTTGGGTGATTATCTTTGCTTTGTGTCCGGCCTCGACTATGGATTTGAGTTCATCGTAGTTGGCATCTCCGCGCACCAGGTCCATCAGCAAAAGTTCCGAGTATCCGATGATCGGTGTGAGCATGTTGTTGAAGTCGTGAGCCACACCGCCCGCCAACTGGCCGAGGGTTTCCAATTTCTGAACATGATGCAGGCGGTCTTCCAGAGCCCTTCTCTCCGTGATATCCAACGCTGCCCCGATAATTTGTGTGACCATGCCGTTCGCGTCCCGCAAGAAAATGGCCCGGGTGGAATGAAAGATCCTCCACCTGCCGGTGGCGTCCATAAAACGGAACTCAGTTTCCCTAAGTTCCTCGTCTGTTACCGATTGCCAATTCTCCGGATTTTGTTCAAGGATACCGCGGTCATCGGGGTGCAGATATTTCGTAAGGAAGGAAGCCTGCAGTTCATCCTCTGCCGTGTGTCCAAGATGCTGTGCGAGACTCTTGCTGATAAAGACGAGCCGGTGTTCGTTGAGGTCATACACATAGATGAGCAAAGGCGACGTGTACAATACCCGTTCCTGGAAGGCTTCCTGTTTTCGCAGATTTTCCTCGGCATGCCGTTTGGCCGTCAGTGATTCGATGAGTTCTGCCTGCCGCAATTTCTCGATGCGGTTCCGCAGAAACATGAAAGAAAGGAGAAAAAAGGAGGCCAACGTATGTGCCGCAACAAGACCAATAATGCTTTTTCCCGGTTCCATTGCGATGGGCTGAAAATACGGTGCAGCGAAGAGGCCCACGGTATTGATGAGGGAGAGCGTCAAGAGCCCTCGGAACGACAACAGCAGACTCGCAAAAGCCAATCCCGCGATCAGGTAACTTGAAGTGGTAAAACTTACCGTGTCGGCGTGAAGAAAAATATCCGAGAAAATGACCGTGGGAAACATGGCCGCCGTCAAAAAAGAGGCAATTTTGTATTGTCCCCCTTTATTGAGGATGTACGAAATAATCAGAAGGAAGTAACCGATCCATGGAATGTTAACCTCGGGATTTTGACTGAATCGGTACCAATCGATTCCGGAAAACAGGGCGATCATGATGATCAAAATCAGGGACAGCAACCTTGCTTGAATTCTCGTTCCTACATTTCCGGATGGAGAACGAGGTTCGATCAGAAGTTGAAAAAGTCGTGATCGGATACCGTCCATGCTATTTCGGCCAAGGAATTCAGAGGACATGCCAAATCATAATCATAAATCGTCGTGGGGTCAAAAGAAATCTGGAACCTACCTTGCCGGTCGATGGGAAAGCTGCAGCACCACGATACCGGCTACGATGAGCAGCATGCCCGCCGCCGTTTTCAAGTCCATCGGCTGGTTTCCTTTGAGCAAACCGACGGCAGTTCCCGCCAAGGGCGAAACGGAAAACGCGATTGCCAGCGTGACGCCCAGATTGTCCGTTCTTGCGATGGATTTATAAAAGCTCCACATGCCCAAACTGCCGGCCACGATGCCTCCTGCGATTACGATCATGATCCAAGCAGTGACATCCTGAGGATGTTCAATACCTTTCCAGGCCGGTATGGACAAAAGCCCCAGTACCACCAAAGCGACGGCTGTTCTCAAAGAGATGCCGGCAATGGGCGGGATGCCGAGCGCTTTCAAACCGGTTTTTTCAAAATATCCGCCGATACCCCATGCAAGGCCGGAAAGCACAGCGTATAAAATGTAATCGCGCATAGATTTCCAATCGGTTGATCAGGAATAAAAAAAAGGCCGGTGGTCGACCGGCCAACTACTATACTATGTACTCTCCGTTAGTCCTTTACCAGCAGACCGACCAACGCGCCGGCTACGGTGCACTCAACGATGGTGCCGAAAAACCAGGTCATGGCCATATAGTAGGGGATAGGCATCACGGAGTAGGTGCCATATCCGAACGAGACGCCCCAAAGAATACCGATGAGCAGGCCGTAGAGAAGTCCGGAATTTAAGCCTGTCTTCGTAACCATCTTTGCATATAAGAACACGAAGGTGACTGACGCGATGAGCGTGACGGTGTACATGACACCCATTTTCATTTCTTCCATGGGCCGCCACAGACTGGCCGTATCCGCGTACGCTTTCTGAAGCAATACCCCATGCAGAACAAAGTCGAGTACGGACCATGCGACGAATACCGCAACCGTGCCGATGATGAGTTTCTTGGCCATAAATCCTCCTGTTTTTTTGATAGAACGTAGATGGGTCGAAAGAAATATGGCATACGCACAGCCAAGGAACAAGAAAAAAGTTTTTGGCCTGCCGTACATAGAAACGGGCGGCCTGCACAGACCGCCCGGTTGAAGATCGTTATGCCTGCAAGGAACCTACTTCAGCTTTTCACTCCAGAGTTTCGCTTGGGTGAAAAGCATCAGGTAATCGCGGCCGCCGGCTTTGGAGTCGGTGCCCGACATATTGAATCCGCCGAACGGATGGACGCCAACGAGGGCTCCGGTACATTTGCGGTTGAAGTACAGGTTCCCGACGTGGAATTCCTGTTTGGCACGTTCTATTTTCTTGCGGTTCTTCGTGTATACCGCTCCGGTCAAGCCGTACTCCGTATTGTTGGCTATTTCG
>JAGQUY010000569.1 GCA_020438245.1 Bacteroidota bacterium | reverse complement strand
AATACGCGTTCCCCGCTTTCGACGAGTCGTTGAGTATAATTGGCCGGGTTACCGCAGATTACGCAGATGGCTTGAATCTTCGTGATATATTCTGCCACCGCAAGCAGTTGGGGCATTGGATCGAAGGGCTTTCCAAGGTAGTCTTTATCCAAGCCTGCAACGATGACGCGCTTTCCCATATCGGCCAGTCGATTGCAAATCGAAACCACCGATTCGTCAAAGAACTGGGCCTCATCAATCCCGACCACTTCGGTCCGATCATCCAGTTTGTCAAAAATTTCTTCGGCCCTTTCTATCGGCTCCGACTTCATTTTCATATCACTGTGGGAAACGATATGTTCGTCACTAAAGCGTGCATCAATCTTAGGCTTGAAAACCTGAACTCTCTGACGCGCAATTTCGGCCCGACGTAAGCGACGGATCAACTCTTCTGATTTTCCTGAAAACATGCTTCCAACGATAACTTCGATCCACCCTCCGTTATAAGGCATATAGTTCATGATGTTTTGCTCTTAAAGTTTTCATTTCAGTCCTCCCCAATCGTGGGGTCGCAATCTAACGGTTTCTTCACGTTTCCGCAAATGGTTTTGCGTATTCAAGTAATTCATGCGTCCTTGGTTTCCTTCACAAATTGCGATAAATTATCACATGACCCAGAGAACGATAAGCGCGCCACTTGAAACGGAGGGAATAGGAATTCACTTCGGTAAGCGTGTCCGGGTGAGAGTACTGCCGGCACCGGCAAATTCCGGTATACAATTCCGGGTTCAGAAAGGAATGCCTATACCGGCATCGCTAACGCGGGTAAAAAGATTTCAACGAGCTACGTGTCTGACCAACGGGTTGACGGAAGTGTACACCGTCGAACATCTTTTGGCAGCGCTGTATGGTCTTGGAGTCACCAACCTCCTTGTAGAACTGGATCAGCAAGAACTCCCCATACTGGATGGGAGCAGCGCTGAATGGACTCAAATGCTGCAGGCGACCGGCATCGAAGGACAATCCGGAGGATGCAAAAGCTTGATTATCAAGAATAGATTGATGTTCTCTTCTCCTCACGGTCAGATTATCTTTTCCCCGGATAAAGGGTTACGTTTTTCACACACCGTTCTTTTCGATGGAAGCCCGATTCAACAAGCCGACGTGCATTTGGATGACTTTACTGATGAAATTGCGCCGGCAAGGACGTATTGCTTTTCCAGCGATCTGCTGAAATTGAAAAAGACGGGCTTACTTGGCGGGCTTGATTCCCTGGCAGGATTCGTGGTTGTCGATGAGAAGAACACCGCGTATTTGAAAGACTTGTTTTCCGTGGATATTCAATCCTGTTGGTATGACCGGCATCCTTTTCCATTGTTATCCGTAGAACCCCCTCGATTCGAAAACGAGATGGCCCGCCATAAAATTTTGGACATGATCGGAGATTTCAGCCTGTCCGGCTATCGCATGCAGGGTCGGATTGAAGCTGTGGGAACCGGGCATCAGGACAATCATGACGCATTACGTCTATTGTTGAGCCGAGCCTTGGATTTTGATCTGGTAGACTAATCGTACAAGGGAAACCCTGCCGTTAAGGTCTTGATTTCTTCTCGAATTTCTAATAGCACCTCTTGATGATCAGCATTCGAGAGCGCTTTATGAATAAATCCTGCGATGGCCCTCATCTCGTTTTCCTTCATGCCGCGTGTCGTCAGAGCTGCTGTCCCAATGCGAATCCCGCTCGTAACAAAAGGACTTTGCGTATCAAACGGAACCATATTCTTGTTGACAGTAATCCCGGCTATTTCCAGGACGTGTTCGGCCTTTTTCCCGGTAATGTTTTTGTTGGTAAGATCTACCAGCACAAGATGATTATCGGTGCCGCCTGAAACCAATATGTAATCATCCTCCATTAGCTTCTGGGCCAATGTTTTTGCGTTGGCCACCACTTGGTTCGCGTAGTCTTTGAAAGCCGGTTGAAGCGCTTCTTTAAACGCTACAGCTTTCGCCGCAATGATATGCATCAACGGCCCTCCCTGGATACCCGGCATTACCATACTATCCATCAGTTCGGACATCATTCGGATGCGGCCGCTTTTTGGCGCCTTGATGCCCATCCTGTTTTCGAAATCTCGGCCCATTAAAATCAAACCTGAACGCGGCCCGCGCAAGGTCTTATGCGTAGTTGTTGTTACAAAATCGCAATGTGGAACCGGACTGGGGTGAACACCGGCTGCTACCAATCCGGCAGGATGTGCCATATCCGCCATCAGATACGCATCGATTTCTGAAGCGATCTCCCTAAACCGCTCATACTCAAAGAA
>JAGQUY010000568.1 GCA_020438245.1 Bacteroidota bacterium | reverse complement strand
AAAAATCAATTTCCATTGAACACCTCCTTACCATGACTGCAGGATTCCAATGGAACGAGGGCAGTGACCGTTTGTACGGCAATTACATTGAATCTGCAATCGAACTGCCGATGCGCGATAGCCCCGGTTCGGTCTTTAATTACAGTTCGGCTGTACCGCACATACTGTCGGGAGTTATTTCGGTATCCTCGCGTTCGACTACCACGGAAATCGCAACGAAGTATCTGTTTGGACCCCTTAACATCAAGTTGACTCGATGGGATACAGATGCGCAGGGAATCGCAATTGGGGGTACCGGACTTTATCTGACGGCAAGAGATATGGCGAAATTTGCCTACCTGTATCTTCGTGAGGGTTGTTACAACGGAAATCAGATTGTCAGCCCCGAGTGGATTTCCAGTACATACACGCAACATGTCGCCGACCCCGCATACGGTTATTTGTGGTGGTATGGCGGGGAGAACCTGCCGAGGTTCTACGCTTGGGGATACGGAGGTCAAATGATTTTCGTAGTGAAGGCGCTCGATTTGGCGGTCATTTTTACCGCCGAGCCGAATGTAAATGCCGCCACGGCCGATGCCGTGAAGAATTTGACAATTGACATTCTGGAGAACGATATACTTGCGGCTTTTGAATGACTATTGGTCCTGAAGATTTCAAGAAACTGGAAATTCGGGTTGGGACGATCATGGAGGTTCGTGATTTTCCGGCTGCCCGCAAACCTGCATTTCAACTGGACATCGACTTCGGTCCGTATGGCAAACTATGTTCAAGCGCCCAGATTACGACTTTGTATGACAAACAGGCTCTTCGAGGTCGACAGGTTGCTGCTGTCATTAACTTTCCGCCAAAGCAAATTGCTCATTATTGGTCACAATGTCTTGTTCTCGGCGTTGCCGATGAAAGAGGTAATATCGTTTTACTGGAACCTGAACGACCGATGTCAAACGGGGTGGAGGTCAAATGAGTAAATGGATGAAAATAATCTATGCTTGGATTGTTTTCTCGGGCATCGCAACAACTTGGTGCCAGGATTTCCCGCCGATACGGCTCGCGGACCGACTTCTGATCCATGAAGCGATGAAGCTGAAAGAAGCTATCGGTGATTCGATATGGCCGGGTTGGAGTCAAACACCGTTTACGTTGCTGCTGGTAACCGAACAACATGAGTATTTGGTACGCCACCCGGCACCCTCTAAGGACTTCGTTCGGCTTGGCTACGATTCTCTATTGGCAACGGACGTGTATGTTCGTGCCCGAACTTATTCCAAAGAGTTTCTCGCCACCTTTCCTGCAGTGAGTGGAGTTCAGACTATTGTCGTGGGGACACCGGAACAGACGGGCAAGTCCTCCATGGCGTGGGTTGTGACACTGCTGCATGAACATTTTCACCAGTATCAGTACACCCATTCTGATTATTATCCCAGGGTGGGGCAATTGAACCTTTCCGGTGGCGACCAATCGGGTATGTGGATGTTAAATTATCCCTTTCCATACAATGAAAAACAGACACAAATTTTGTTTGACGATTTTCTGAAGTGGGAAGCCATGGCGGTAAAGTCATCGGGGTTTTTAGAAAAATATCTATCAGCAAAGAAACGGCTTCAATGCGGATTATCGAGCAGAGACTACCGATATTTGAACTTCCAGCTGTGGCAGGAGGGTCTTGCCAGATACACGGAGATTTGCGTGGCCGAATTTGCCGCACGGCATAGGTTTGCTTCCACGGAGATGAGCGGGCTGCCTGATTTCCGTCCATATGAACAAGTTGCCGGCGACCTAAGAAGTAGTGTGCTAAACGGTCTTCGGGATGTCCAGTCTCAGAAAAGAATCGTGTTTTACAGTGTCGGTGCTGCAGAGGGACTTTTGCTCGATGCCTCCGGTCGTTCTTGGCGGGACAAATATTTTGACGCTTTCGCCGATACGGATAGACTATTTGAATATACTGGACAGGTGAAATAGCCCAATGTCCTATATTTCTTGCCTCAAGTGCACTCAATGCAGAACAGAGTACCAAGCCTCCTCTGTTATGAATCTATGTACGTCTTGCAACAAACCCGTTGAAATTGTTCTAGATTTGACCGCGATTGGAAATACAGCCTGGTATAATCCTGAACGATCAGACATGTGGCGTTTTGGCAGTCTGTTGCCCCTTGATATCAACAATGCTGTCGATCGAAAGAGTATTATCACTCTAAACGAGGGAAATACGCCCTTGTTGGAATATTCGGATTATCCCTTAGCGGCCTCTGTCGGGTTTGAGCTGCTTGTCAAGGAGGAAGGGAAAGCCGTCGCAGGATTTGGATCCAATCCCACACAGAGCTTCAAAGATCGAGGCATGTCGATGGCCGTATCCATGGCCAGGAAACTCGGAATTCAGAGAATTGTCGTTCCGACGCAGGGTAATGCAGGGGACTCAGTTACCGAATACGGTCTCATTGGCGGCCTGGAAGTTGTCGTTATCATGCCGGAAAATACGCCAATGCCAATTCTTGGGAAAGTTGCGGCATTTGAGAAGAGCCATCCGACAATTCATCTGGAGTTGGTAAAAGGGACCATCCGCGAAGCAGCCAAGCTGATGCGAGAAAAGTACTTGCCCGCAGGGTGGTTCAGTGTTGCCACTTTTCAGGAGCCGGGATGGCGCATTGAAGGGAAAAAAACGATGGGACTGGAGCTTGCTCAGCCAAAAAAGGGTGGAAATGGTTGGTCGGTGCCGGACGTTATAGTCTATCCGACAGGTGGAGGAACCGGCATCTTGGGGATGTGGAAGGCTTTCGATGAACTCGAGCAGCTTGGTAAGATCGACTCCAAGCGTCCAAGAATGATCTGCGTGCAAAGCGAAGCAACGCCGCCCTTGGTAAACGCATACGAATCTGGTGCTCTCGAGCCTCCTCCGGTTGATCCCGGGGATACAGTCGCTACCGGATTAAATGTCGCGGGCAATGTCGGTCACTTCAAAGTTCTTCGTATCGTTCGAGAAAGCCGGGGATGCGCTGTTTCGGTTTCCGATCAAGTCATTCTGCAGACGCTTCAAGAAGTATACCGAAAGAAGGGCTGGTGGATCAGCCCTGAAGGGGCAGCTTGTATCGCAGCGCTTACGCCGTTATCAAATCGAGGGATGATAAGAAAGGGAGACCGGGTCGTCGTATTTAACACTTGCTCGATGGAGAAATATTTCCCATCCTTAAGAGATCTTGTCTGATCGCCATCAACAAAGAGGATTTCGAATGAGAAAGCTTGTTGTACTTTTTATTCTTCTGAGTAGTTGTGCTCCCGTTCAAAAGAAAGAGCCGAGTCGGATTGACAGGTATTTGTCTCAGTATGCACCCTATGAGATGTTTTTCGATGCCAGTCAACT
>JAGQUY010000567.1 GCA_020438245.1 Bacteroidota bacterium | reverse complement strand
TCGGCATTGGGTATGCCGCCGGCATCTTCAAATTCACCGCCGGCATAAATATCATTGCCTATGTTAAGAAGGGCATAGACAGTTCCGTTGAGCCCGTTTCCCAAAGCCTCCCAACTGGTCCCGTTCCATTTGGCAATGTGAGTCGCGCCGGGGACACCACCAGCCTCAACAAAGTCTCCCCCGACATAAAGATCGTTGCCAACGGCGAGCATTACAGTGACTACCGAAAAAGAGAAGTCCGGCTGACCGTAAAGTCCGCCCCCAACGCCGTTCCAGTATACGCCATTCCAAACGGCTATATTGTCGGCATCCGGAACACCACCTAAGTCATTGAAACCGCCGGCTACATACACAAGGTTTCCGACACGTTCGACATCTACAAGAACGTTACCTAATTGGAAAGGAATGGCGGGCAGTGCGCTTCCCATATCCTGCCATGATCCGTTGGTGGTTTGGGCGTCCAGGCTGGATGACAGGAAAAGACTGAAGCCGAGTAAAATGCCACGGAGTTTACTACTGTTTGTTCGAGCCATAAAGTTCTTTCTGCAATTAAACATGGGAGGGTCTGCAAGGACTACGGTATTTGCGGATCCGCCGGTGGTTTACCAACCGATGTTGATTTGCCGCCGCTCTTGGAAAGAAAGATGGCGACGAGGGCGCTCCCTGCGGCAACGCCCACCCCACCGAGGGTGTACCACAGCGTGGTGTTCGCTTTATAAATGCCGGTAAGCTTCTGCGCCAGCACATCAAAGGCCTTAATGAGTCCTTCGGTCTCTCCTTTGTATTCCTGGCTGGCGGTTCGCTCTACCTTGCCGGTGGAAACATCGATGATGCGCACCGTAACGGTGTACGTGTCGCCGACCTTTCCCAAATCGCCGGTAATCATTTTTTCGGCGGCGAGCAATTGTCCGACTTCCACGGCACACTCGGCGGTATTGCACATGTCGGTCATGGAGAAATCCTGTTCTTTAAGGATGTTTTCCATGTCGGCCCGCTCGAGCAGTGTAAACTGCTTGGTTTGAGCAAGCGACGTTCGGAACTTGTTGGAGAGCGCAACAAGTTCATCCGCCTTGATCATGGTCTGGGCACGAAAATCCAGTACCGCGGCTGTGGGTAATTTCTTTGTATCAGATTTTGTCTCCTGCGCCTGCAACGGAGTCCTTGACAAGAAAAATGTCATCATCAAAACGACCAAAACGATCGTATTACACATTCGTTCACCTGTGTCTTAAGTTATGGTAAAAAAATTATGAGAAAGTGGAACCGGGTTTGCTGAGTGTCTGAACCGCCCTTTGACAGAATGCCAGTTGGCAGAGCTCAGTATTTGCTATGAAAAATTAGTTGAAGTGCTCCGTGATTGCAATCTATTTCTTCCTGGTCAAATCGGGACGTTTAGGATATCGTTTTCGGGAACCGTAATTCTATTTTCACATATTGACCCTGCCGAACCGTCCATTCAACTGTCGCACCATAGCTGTTCAGAACAGATAAAACAGCGTCGTTCAGTTGTGGCGACTCCACGTTTTGCGTGTAAGCCGTCAGGGTTATCTGGTAGCGGTCAAGGTGTTCATCAAGGTCAATGGAAAGCTCGCTGCCGGTGATCTTCTGCAATTGATATATGATGGTGTAAATCGCCGAGGCAAGAGGGCGTGCATCGCTCGACGGAATCCGGCAGTTCAGGTCCGTACATAAATGTGCGTTAAGACCTTTTGATTGATCCAGGGCAAACAAAAGTTCTCTCAGGTCAAGCAGGTCGTTTTTTATTATATCCATCGGACTGGGATTGATGTAACGTACTCAGCGTAGAAGGTTTTCTTGAGTCAATCAAGGAAAACATTGGATCCTTATACCTGACGTACTTTCCAGTCCCTTCGATGGGTGCTCGACGCAATCAAACAAATTCGATCGGACGACGTTTATGAATGCACCGGCCTTGCTTTCATCAATGGCTCCTCCTGAACCGCCTCAATGCCCGGACGAAAAAGAGACACCGGCCTGGGGTCGGCCGTTTCTATGCAGAAGGTCGTCGGACACGGTCTCATAATCCGTCTTGTCGTTGTCAATTATTTTCTGGAAACTGTGACATGCAATCAATATTAGATGAAAAAAAGACTCTTCAGCCCGGCGATCCACCCGAATACAGTCGCGGAGAAGAAATAGCCAACAGTATCAGCCATGGGGTAGGTGCCCTGCTGAGTGTTGCAGGCATGGCGGTATTGGTGGTTTTGTCGAGTTTGCACGGGGAGGCACGACATATCGTTGCATGCGCCATTTACGGAAGCACCATGATCACATTGTACACCGCTTCGACGCTTTACCATGTTGCCAGGAAGCCCTCCATTAAAAAGGCTCTCAGGGTTTTCGATCATGTTTCGATCTATCTTCTCATTGCAGGAACTTATACACCGTTTTCGCTTGTAAGTCTCCAAGGCGCCTGGGGTTGGACCCTATTCGGGCTTGTCTGGGGGATTGCAGCGATTGGCATCGTCTTTAAGCTGTTTTACACTGGACGATTCCCTCGTATCTCAACGATCATCTATATCGCAATGGGTTGGCTGGCTGTTATTGCTATCAAACCACTAATCGACAACGTTCCGACGGGCGGTCTCGCGCTCATTCTGGCCGGTGGATTGGCCTATACGAGCGGCGTAATTTTTTATGCCTGGAAATCTCTTCCTTATAGTCATGCCATCTGGCACCTTTTCGT
>JAGQUY010000566.1 GCA_020438245.1 Bacteroidota bacterium | reverse complement strand
CCGTTCCGATGTTGTAGTCTTTTGGATTGCCTGGTTCGAGGGAACTGTCATCCAAACTCATGTAGAAGCCCTCGGGTAATTGAGCAGAAATTGATCCTGAAACAAGAATCAATGCGGTGATGAAATACACGATTGTTTTCATAAACACCTCCTTTGGATTTATTTAAGCAGTTTTATGTACGGTATAAATCGTTATGCCGGTGTTGAACAGGCTTTTCGATAATGTTCTTCGCCGGCAATGGTGCAGTAAGGTAATAAATATGCAGCGGAACGAATCATCGGTGATTGGCGTAGTTTTGTTGCGACATGAAGCTCCTGCTTTTATGGATCGGAGTTACTGCTTTTTTGAAGAGGTATGATCGTGGATGATCTTCCAGCCGGTACCGGTCTTGCGCAGGACAAGAGTAAACAAGCCCATTGGGTTGTCGGCTTCGCGGTGGAGAGTCCAGGTTCCAAAAGCAATTGCTGAATTGCCGGAGAGAATGGCTATATCTATATTGGAAAATTCCAGCCTGCCCATTAATTCTGCAGAATGATACTTCGCCTTGTACCGGTCAGTAACGGTCTGCCAGCCAAAAATGACATCCGCGTCGCTGCCAAAGCGCACCGAGTCGTTTTTCCAATAGCCGCTCATATACCCATCTATGTCGCCACGATTCCAAGCAGCAACTTGTGATTCCAGAACAGACGAAATCTCCATCTTCGCATCAAGGGTTGAGTCACACGAGAACACAAACAGAAAGGTGACGATTAGTGTCGGTAAGGGCTTCATGGACAAACAAACTACTCAAGCGTGCTCTCAATGTCCACTTTTTTGAAGAAACTACTACAGATTGACTTGAGAGAGTATAGTCATTATCTTGTGATTGATGTTTTACGAAAAGGAGGACTGAATGAGCAAGAGAGCAACTGTCGCATTGATCTTGATGACCATGGTGAACGTCTTTTCAATTGGATGTTCAAAGGCCGAATCGCAGAAAGCAAAAGTGGAAGAACAACAAGTAATGCAGATGGATTCGATAGCCACGGCTGCAGAGCAAAAGGCTGTGGACACAGACAAAGATGTCGACGATCTTGAACGGGAAATTGACGCGTTACAATGAAAGGGGTGCCGACTATGAATAAAACATGGATGACTTTGTTTACGATCATTCTGGTCTTTTCTTTCTCCGGATTTGCGTTTACCCAAGGAAAGAGTGAGAAAGGACAGAAGGAGGCCCGCGGCCAGGCCGCAAAAGAAGAGATGAAGCCATTGAAGAAAATGGAAGATAGCGACACGGCTGACACGGACAAAGATGTCAAAAGGGGAGGTACGAAGGGGCAAAAGGCCGGAAAAGAACAGAACAAAGGCAATGCCTACGGAAAAGACAAAGAGGTGGATGGGAAAGAATTTGGTCAGTCCAGAGCACGTGCGGCGAGATCGAGAGCTCAACAGAGATTGGCGGAGGTGAAATCCCGGATTGAGCTGAAGGAGAACCGGCTTGCGGAACTTAAAGCCAGGTTGGAGGCTGCCAAGGAAAAACTGGCGATGGACCGCAAGTCAGGCAGGATTAATGCGGCCGATTCGAAGATAAAAGAAGAAAGAATACGCATGGCAGGAGAGAAGCTTGCCGCCATTGAAGCCAGAGTGGCAGCCCGCAAGACGCGGCTCGCGGAGGACGAAAAAATCGTTGAAACGGAAGATATCGAGGACAAGGAGAAATAAGACTGTTTCTTGGATCTTTTTCGAGGCCGTCCTTTTGGGCGGCCTTTTTT
>JAGQUY010000565.1:4755-9549 GCA_020438245.1 Bacteroidota bacterium | reverse complement strand
CCGTCATGTCAGTTTTTGATGAATGTAAGCCTATCGGTAGGATGCTGAACTAACCGACCCGCTCTCTCAGTTTAGTCAAGAGAGTGTGACAAGTTTAGGTTAGTTACTACAGAGATTTCGGTGATTCTAGCTGAATAGCTTGATCAGTCCTTCTTCATCGGGTACCTTGCTGAGTATACCCAAAACGTCCTGCATGGCTTCGGTGGGTTTTTTTTCAGAAACGGCTCGACGCATTTTTTGATAAACAGCAGTCCTGTCTCCCCACAGCAATTCTTCATTTCGCGTGCCGCTTTTCTGCAGATCAATGGCGGGAAATATACGCTGATCGGCAAGTTCCCTGCTCAGGACGATTTCGGAATTGCCGGTTCCTTTGAATTCTTGAAAAATCAACTCATCCATTCGGCTATTGGTTTCGATAAGTGCGGTCGCCATGATGGTCAGCGATCCGCCGAACTCAATGTTTCTTGCCGCGCCGAAAATCCGTTTGGGAACTTCAAGTGCACGCGCATCAAGACCGCCCGACAGCGTTCGACCCGTACCTTTTTGGTGAACATTAAAGGCACGCCCAATCCTGGTAAGTGAATCAATCAGCAAAACGACATCCTTGTGCTGTTCAACTTTTCTTTTTGCGTATTCGAGTACAAGTTTGGCAAGTCGCATATGCTGATTACCTTCGCTGTCACTGCTGCTGGCGTATACTTCACCCCGAATGGATCGCTTCATGTCCGTAACTTCTTCGGGACGCTCGTCGATCAATAATACCAGGAGGTCCATTTCGGGCTGATACTCGCTCACGGCGTGGGCAAGCTGCTGCAGAAGACGGGTCTTTCCCGCTTTGGGAGGTGCGACAATCAGCGCCCGTTGACCGCAGCCAAGGGGGCAAAAGGTTTCCAATACCCGCATGGAAATAGGGTCCCCGGGTTTCCACAGCCTCAAGGCTTTTTGAGGTTGGATGACTTCATACGTGGAGAAATCTTCCACGCCGCGCCATTCCTCGGGGCTGATTCCATTGACTTTTATAATTTCCGTCAGGGTTCCCATTTTTTTCCCAGGCTGCGTAGTGCCTTCTATAATGAGCCCGGGCCGCAAGCTCAGTTTCTGAATCAGGCCGGGAGGGACAAGAACGTCCGATTTGGAGAGGGCCATGGTCATGGAAGGCGTACGAAGAAATCCCGTACCCTTGGGGTCAATTTCAAGAATACCAGATGTAGTGTTGTTCATATTCCGTCGGTGTGGGTCTTCAAATGCTCGTCAAAAAATCCGGCTGTGCGCTCCATAACGAGCGGCCAGGCATTGATGAATTCATGTTTTTCGTTGGGGTACTCGAAGAAAGTTACAGTTTTCTGGTGAACTTGCAAGGAATCTCTGATTTTTCTTGCCCAGGCGACCGGGCAGGACTCATCGGTGATCGCATGGTGAATTTGGACCGGTGAGACAACTTGATCGAAGAATGTCATCGGAGAGAGATTTTGCCAAAAGGCGGGATTTTCGTTCGGACTTCCGTACTCTCGAAAAACTTTTTCCATCAAGCCCGGCCTATTGGCATCCCAATGATAAAAATTGTCAAGCAAATCCGCACTGACGGTACCAAATAAGACGAAGGCCTTCACAAGGTCCGGTTTCGCAACCATCACGTTCAGAGCTATTCCGCCACCCATCGAATGTCCAAGCATCCCTATTCGCTCCTTGTCCACATAAGGAAGATCGGCATTGCGCACCGCTAGTACAGCGTTTATTACATCCTCGACGTAGGTTAATCTAAACCGAGGACTGTTGATTGTATCTTTGTCCGATTGAGCGTGATTCCGATAATCGGGATGGATAACCACATAGCCGCGCCGCGCAAGATAATCCTGCTCTCGTTTCAAGCCCCTGCCATTGGTATATACCCGCGGATTGATGTAACCGTGATTCAAGATGAGTAGCGGGTATGGGCCTTTGCCTTTCGGAACATTCATGATGCCGGAAATGGTCATGGTGCCGCTTTTATAGGTGATGAAATAGCGGGTATACGCCGTGTTATCATCCAGAATTTTGCCCCGTGTAAATCCGGTTCCGGAGAATTGCTTCTTTGAGAAATGCGGGATCGAAATGGAGTCCGGCCAGGTTATTGAAGCATGTGCATTTTCCTCAACAGGTTTCTGTTTCTGCGCACAACCGGGCATGGCAACGATCGCAAGAGCCAGAAGGGTCTTCTTTAGCATGGTTTTCCTTGTGTGTGATCGAATGGATAACTACAAGAACGCGAGGGTTTGGTAAATGTTCCCATGATCCCGGTCATTTTCATCGGTATTTTGAATACTATATTGATTGGAATAAAACAAAGCTGTCGGCGTTATATTACTATATGGTTGATTAGTCGTATATTAAGGAGACCCCCATGCTTGATGAAAAAACCCTTCCAAAGAGCTTTGAAGAATTGGTGAACACCAGTGAAGTTCCCGTATTCGTTGATTTTTGGGCCGAATGGTGCGGACCTTGCAGAATGGTCGCGCCCGCCGTAAAACAGCTTTCCGAGGAATTCGATGGCCGATTGCTGGTCGTGAAGATCAATGTAGACAACAAACCTGAATTGGCCCAAAAGTATGGCGTTAGCGGTATACCAGCCTTCGGTTTGTATCACAAAGGTAAGACTCTGCATCAGTTCGTCGGTGCCATGCCGTACGCCATGCTGAAACAAAATGTGGAGAAATACCTGCCAACCAAGGAAACCGAGGTGATTGATGCAAACTAAGGTAAAGTGGACCGGCAAGATGCACTTCGCCGGAGAGACGGAAAACGGAACATCCATGGAGATGGATACGGCACCTGAGCACGGAGGAGAGAATCGTGCACCAAAGCCGCTGGAAGCCGTACTGATGAGCCTTGCCGGATGCACCGGTATGGACGTGGTTTCCATTTTGAGGAAAATGAGGCAGGACTTCACCGGCCTTGAGATTCTCTCAAATGGAGAACGTGTCGAAGACTACCCGAAAAAATTCCGACGAATAGATCTCGAATTTATTGTCCGCGGTCGGCACCTCGACCCGGCCCTGGTTGCAAAAGCCATTAACCTAAGTCACGAAAAATATTGTTCTGTTGGCGCTATGCTCAGGCCGGCGGTCGATATTCAAGTTTCGTGGAAAATCGAAGAGGAGACTGCTGATGAAGTACGGGCTGTCGAAGATCATTCCGTTTCCGTATGACAAGGCTGTTGAGAAAGCAACCGAAGAACTTAAGAAGGAGGGCTTCGGAGTACTTACGACAATCGACGTCAAGGCCACATTGAAAGAGAAAATTGGCGTTGACTTCAAAAAGTATGTTATCTTGGGCGCCTGCAATCCTCCACTAGCCCATAAGGCCTTAACGGCGGAGGAAACCGAGGGGCTCCTGTTGCCCTGCAATGTCGTAGTCTACGAGAATGACAACAAGGAGACTGTAGTGGGTGTCTTTGATCCGTTAATGATCGGACAGGTATCAGACAACAAAGAACTCCACGCGATCGCGGACGAAGTTCGATCCAAATTGGAAAGAGTATTTGATGCGCTCTGAGATGCTCCGACCCTTTTGGATGCCGTTGCTCGCCTGTCTGACGCTTGGGCTGGCTCCCTTCCTGCCCGAACCGCACGTATGGAAACAGATCGTGAATATTACCAAGGGCACCTTTACACAGCCAATGGACTGGTTCGACCTGATTCTGCACGGGCTCCCTTGGATTTGGCTTCTCTATACAACCGTGAAAGTCTTCAAGAAAGAGGGTTGATATGGACTGGTCCGTTCTCGTTTTTTTTGGTATTTACATTTTCGTAATGGCGTGGCTTCTTCCGCGAATGGGGGTGCCCACCTGAATGAATTCAAACTGTTCCGTGTCGAACAGTCGCCAATCTGACGCAACTAAAGATGACCCGGAGTCAAGCAGCAAAGATAACAAGGAGAGAATTTTATGAAATGCAATATGGGTAAAACAGATCGAACGTTTCGTTTTATTTTAGGGACAGCCATGGTAGTAACCGGAGCCTATTATCAGAGTTGGTGGGCGCTGGCCGGACTTGTACCTCTGCTTACGGCCGCGACGCGTTGGTGTCCGGTGTACGTTCCTTTTAATATTAATACCGGCGCCCAAGAATCTATCGGTTCCTGAGGCATTTGACTTTACTAAAAAAGGGAGGCTTTAGGCCTCCCTTTTCTCCAGTTCCAAAGAAACCGGACTCTCTCCGCTCCTCTTTATTTTTGAAACAGCATTTTTCTGGATAGAATCGTGGCTCCAGCCTGCAGACGATAAATATAAATCCCGCTGGAGACCACTGCGCCAGAATTGCTCCTTCCATCCCAAACTTCATGATACAAGCCGGCCTTGCGATGTCCGTTGTATAAGGTCCTCACTTCCTGCCCCATCACATTATATATTTTCAGCACCGTCAGCCCTTCCTCAGGCAGGAAGTAGCTGATCGTTGTGGTTGGATTGAAGGGGTTTGGAAAGTTTTGTTTCAGTGTAAGCTTGTCAGGAAGCAGGTCGGTTTTCTCGCCTCCACGAGCTATCTGCGCCAGTCCACCGTTCACTGTCAATGTGTACGCCGACGTTGCGCCACTGTACCCATTGACCATCACATAATAGCGGCCAGTAGAAGCATTATAATTCGCAACTTCCGGATTATTCACGGTATACCCTCGGGCAACTTCCGTCAGCGACGAGTTATAAAGGAAGAAGTCAAGGTCCGCGGACGAGCCGATATTCAGCGTCACATTGATGTTCCCTGCGGTGCTCACATCAAAATAATACCAGTCAGCATCCGAGGTTGTGCCAACGTTGCCACT
>JAGQUY010000565.1:0-4653 GCA_020438245.1 Bacteroidota bacterium | reverse complement strand
CCGGTCACGCTGATGTCATCAAAAGACATGCCGTCGGTCGCTATCGAGTAGTTGTCGTACTGTTGGAAACGTACCACAAACGTATTCGTCATGGTCAATCCGTTTGCGGCGCAAAGCGCATCAACATCAAACACGAACTGCTGATACGTTGCACCAAAAGAAGCCGGTGTGAAGGTGTAAACTTGAGTAAACGTCGAACCACCGTTACTCGAAAAATAGACGCCGTCGTTGGCGTGATTCTCATCGCCGAAATCTTTCCACCAGAAGCTGAGATCAACGTTCGTGTATCCCGAGAGATCAAGCTTCAGGTCGGCGTGATTTTCGGCATAGTTGTTATTCGTGCTGACGTCCATGGTCATATGGTAGCTTCCACTGTGCGGTGAATTGGCGGTCGTTAGCTGAATCCGTCCAAACCCGTTGCTGCTGGAAGTTGTCCAGTACGCATCCAGCGGTGTTTCGAATCCGGTGGAGTAGGGCAACGATGCGTATCCGCCCGATGGTGCGACCGTTATCGTGAACGTATTGTCACTCGCGTCGTTGACAGAGCCATTCGATGCATCCGAGACCCGTACCAGACCTTGAGTGGTTGCCGAATTAGGGACCGTCCAAGCCTCAGAACCATCGTTGGCTGTAGATGCAGAAATCGTTGTCCAAGTTGAACCATTATTCAGCGAGTATTCCAGCTTTACGTTGGCGATCGAGCCCGTGTTGCTCCAAGTAATGGTGGTTGAAGAATTTCCCGCAAGAGTCTCTCCACCGTTGGGCGCGGTCACCGTAACAGTCGGTGCAGCCACGGCGGTAACACTGATATCATCAAACGCAAATCCGTCGGTGGCAATGGGATAGTTATCGTATTGCTGGAACTTCACTACAAACGTGGAAGTCAAACTCAGCCCGTTCGCGGCAGCCAGCGCATCCACATCGAGCGTGAACTCGTTCCATGTATTGTTCGTATACGAGGCACCGGCAAGATCTTGAACCTTGACAAAGGACGATCCGCCATTACTGCTGAAGTAGATACCGTCCTGCGCGTGTGTTTCATCCCCAAATTCTTTCCACCAGAAATTCAAATCTACCTGGGATTGACCGGCGAGATTCAGCTTTAACCAGGCTTCATTTTGAGCGTAGTTGTTACTCGTGGTTACATCCATCGTAAGATGCTGCGAGCCGCTGTGGGGACCATTGGCAGTTGTAACCTCAATACGTCCAAACGAATTACTGCTTGTCGTGGACCAATAACTATCCAATCCGGATTCAAAGCCGGTCGTGTACGGCAGCGTGGCGTACCCGCCGGACGGTAAGGTGATGGTGAAATTGGTGTTGCTGATATCATTGGTCGAAGGTGCTGCCGCATCCGACACCCTTACGCGTCCCTGCGTCGTGGCTGAACTGGGCACGGTCCACGCTTGAGAGCCGTCATTCGGCGTTGAAGCAATAATGGTGGTCCAGGTAGATCCCCCATTCAGCGAGTATTCCAGCATGACGTTGGCAATTGTGCCCGTACTGGTCCACGTAATATTTGTTGACGTTCCACCTGTGAGATTTTCGCCGCCATTTGGAGCTGTAACCGTTACACTATTCGACGGAGCAACCGTAATGGTAAAATTGGCATTGCTGATGTCATTGGTAGCCGCATTCAACGCATCCGAAACTCTGACGAGGCCCTGCGTGGTCGCCGAAGTGGGAACCGTCCATGCCTCAGATCCATCGTTTGGCGTGGACGCGATGATGGTCGTCCAGGTTGAACCGGCATTCAACGAGTACTCAAGCTTTACATTGGCTATGGTACCGGTGCTGTTCCATGTAATGGCCGTAGAAGTTCCTCCCGTCAAGTTCTCGCCCCCATTGGGGGAGGTAACCGTTACGCTGTTGGACGGTGTGGATACGTTCAAGGGTGACTCCCACAAACCTCGTCCATACGTTGCTGCGCGTATTTTGCCTGCGCCTGTATGAATTTCCAAGTCATTAATCACCACATTGGGCAGGTTGGCGCCATAGTCTTCCCAAGTAGATCCCCCATTGGATGAATAAAACACGCCGACATCGGTACCAACATAAATATCATTTGGTGTTGTCGGATGAACGGCCACACAGTTGGCAGGCACGTTAGGCAGGGTACCACTGACGTTGCTCCAACTGGAGCCTCCGTTTACCGTTTTGTATACCTTGCTGCCCGCCGTAAAACCGCCAATCGTCGCATACGCCACATTGGCATCCGTCGGATCAAAGGTTACAGCCGTTACCTTACCCGGTAAACCGGTAACTACCGTGTAGGTTGTGAGGTTGGTAGTCTTCCATGTTGTGGTGGAGTTGGCCGTGTACAGGAAGTTTCCATTCGACGGTGCAACGGCAAGTACTGTCAAAGGATCTGAAGTACTACCAAGTACACCGCTCAGAGCAGACCAAGTCGGCGTGGTATTGGTTACATTGGTGCTGCGATATACCCGCGTCGCCGTCGCATAGTACATGGTCGTAGCGGTGGTGGGATGCAGGACATAAGGCGTCACCCAGGCTCCGTCTTCCGTCGGGTCGGCCATATCCGTGGGTGTTCCGCCGGTTGTCGTTCTGTAGATATTTCCATAGTACAACGCGCCAAACTGAATATTCGAATTGGCGTAACTGACAACGCACTCCATGCCGTCACCGCCGATAATACGATTCCAAGACGATCCGTTATATCGATCGGTACCATTATCTTGAGCTCCGCCAAGAATAAGATCCGGATTGCTCTGTGCGACACTTATGCGATAGTACTGGTGAATCCCAAGACCATTCGAATAGTCGGTCCAGTTTGTTCCGCCATTGGTCGTTTTGAAGAATCCTCCGTCATTACCTGTAAAAAGCGTCGTGCCGCTCCCCGGCAAAAACTCGACGGCATGGTGATCGGCATGCGCATACGAAGCGCCACTGCCTGTCCAATGCGCATTGATCGTCCAGCTCGTTCCACCGTTGGTCGATTTCCAAATATTTACACCACCCACGTACAGGGTGTTGGGGTCGGTCGGAGAGACGGTAATACATAAATCGTACCAACCTTGTCCGCCCGCATCGCCGCCATTGGAATTCCAGCCCAGTAAATTCGGGGTTGAACTGTTCTTGACTTGGGTCCACGTGGAGCCGCTGTTAGTCGTCTTATAGACACCGTAGAGCCCGTAATCGGTATTGTTACAATACAGCGCATAGAGTGTGGATGGCGACGACGCACTGATGGCGATAGCAACTCGATAAACACCGGTTGTGGGCAATCCACTCGTCAATTGCGTGAAAGTATCGCCTGTGTCGGTTGATTTGTAGATCTGCGCTGTATTATTTCCGTACCGCGCAGCGTACCATACAGCAGGATTGGAGGAATCAAATTCCAAGTCCTTGAAATTACCCGACAAAACCTGACTCCATGAAGTTCCGCCATTTGACGTTTTGTAGACACCATTGCTGGTGGCGGCGATTACAATACTCGTGTTCGTAGGATGAACCAGCACCTTACTCACACGATAGGTCTGGCTGACATCCCAGCTAAGCCCCGTCGTGTTCCATGTGTTTCCACCGTCCACCGATTTCAAAATTCCGATCGCATACGTGTCTCCCGCGTCCCCATCGCCCGTTCCAAGATACATAACGTTGGCATTGGAGGGATCGATTGCCAACGAGGAGATCCCGATGGACGCAAGGTCGTCCGTATTTGTGGTCCAGGTCGTTCCCCCGTTGGTCGTTTTCCAGAGACCACCGGCAGGCGCTCCAACATAAATAATATTTGAATTGGTCGGATGAAACGTAATGCAGGTTACACGCCCCGCTCCGCCGCTGGTGGGAATACTGCTTTGGGGTCCTAAGTTCGTCCAATTGGAACTGTTCAGCATCTGCACATTGCTCTTGAAACTTGTTCTTCGCGATGAAGGAAAATTCTGATACTTCTCCTGGATGCCTCGCCACAGCGCGCCGGCGTCCAACTGTCCCTGGTCATTTACGCGATTCTGCATGAACCATTCCCAACGTTTGAAGGGTTTCCAGCCTTTGCCCCGTGAAACGTTGGGATCCGTCACATCTTTGCCGTCCCAATACTGTTCGAATGCTTTCTGCAACTCAAAAAAGCTCGGCTGGTCTTTATCCACCTTTGTGAGCCAGTGTTGACGTTCCTGACCAAATACAGTCGCTGAATAGATCAGCACGAACGCAACGGATTGTAACAATGCTCTCCTCATGATACTCTCCTCCCCTTTTAGGGATTTGTTTTAGATACACGAATCCACTTATAAAATCCTCCCATCTGCGTTAAAGCAGAGCAGGACTCACGTTTGCAGTTTTAGTACTTCTAGATGTACTTCCGCGGAGATTCCCGCGAGAAGTGCTAGGTTGGCCCAACGTTACCCCCGAAACCAACCCTGACTGGTTAAGAAAAAGAACAGAAAGGAAATAAGACGAGCAAAATGTCGCACGAAATATAGATCAAGGTTGACACCGTGTCAATAGGCAAAATACAAAATAATTTGAAAACGGAGGAATGTGTAAACTGTACTTTACACTATTTCGGGTCGTTCTTATCCTATTGACACTTTTTCGGTGTTTTACTACCTGTATTACCATGGTTAAAGTTAAGATCTGCTGTATTCAGTCACCGGAAGAAGCAACCATGGCGGTTCAAGCCGGGGCTTCTGC
>JAGQUY010000564.1 GCA_020438245.1 Bacteroidota bacterium | reverse complement strand
TCTTGTATTGGTTAAGCAATTCCTCGACAAACCAGCTATTCATACCAAATTGATCACTCGCCTGCTGTTCTTTAGGCGTAAGAGTCTTCATACGGTTTCCTTTATTAAAAAATCGCCAGGGCAGAAGTTCAACGTCGGATATAATAATCTATTGGACCCTTTTTATCAAACCCAAAGTGAGAAATAGTATGTAAATAATGAGTTTACACGCACCGGAGGCGGTCCATTAGCCTTGACTTTTCTTCAAAATGTTGCTATCCTACTTTCACCTGTGGCCTTCCACACGCCCCTTCGGATAAAGTCTGAGCCTATGGATATTGCCGGTTTACGTATTTGGAATTGGATCGTCGGGGTGTTGCGTTCGATTTCGTTCCTGTTCTTTGTCATCGTTAGTTCTTCGTTCTGTCAAACCGCACAAACGTTCATTACAGCGGGAGATCAGTATTTCCATCAATATGATATGGCCAATGCTTTTGAAGCGTATCAGAAGGCATCGCAAATGGACAGCACCAATTTCGATGCCCTGTGGAAAATGGCTGAAACCTTGATTGAACTGGGTAACGAGTTGCCTAAGAGTCTTGACCAAAAGACCAAATACTTGGAAGCGGAGGCTGTTGCCAGGAAAGCTGTAAATCTGAATCCAAACCACTTTCGCGGGCACGTGGCGCTTGCATTGGCGTTCGATCGTCTGGCCTCGACACAATCGGGCAGTGAGAGGGTTCATACCTTGAACTTGATGCGTATCGAAACTGAAAAAGCTTTGAAACTGAATGACAAGTGTTCGCGAGGTTTCTGGCTTTTGGGTAAATGGCACCGGGAAATGGCAAACGCAAGCTGGCTGGCAAAAACGTGGTCGCGCCTGTTTGACGGATCCTTTCCCGCATCATCCTATAAGGACGCTGCTGCAAATTTTCAGCATTGTGTAGAGTTGGATGACACAACAATGGTATACCGGCTCGATCTGGGAAAAACGTTTGTCCTGCTTGAACAATGGGATGACGTCAAGACGGAATTTGACAAAGCGTTGGATATGAAGTCCTTGGGAAAAAATGATCGAAAATATCAAAGAGATGCCGCAAGGTATCTTGAATGGCTGGCAGCCAAACGATTTTCAGAACTCAAAGATGCCGTTGAAGAATATTAATATACAGGAATTCAAGGAGACGACCCTATGACCATTCGAGTTTCAAACCCTGAAAGCGGAATAACAGAAGAATTCGAAAGCAAGAATCTGGACTTCATCCGCCGAAGTTATGACGAGTTTGACGGCGTGGAAACCATGAGTGAAGCTGACTACAAGAAACTGGCGCTACTCATCGTCAAGAAAAGATACACGGACACGCGTTTCGACAATCTGGAATGGAAAGTCGAAACCACCGGCGACTAATGCTTAAAGTTGGACAAAAAGCTCCAGCGTTTACGCTTTCCGATACTTCTGGAAATACCATCCATCTAAAAGATCTTCTCGGGAAAAAGAGGATTGTGTTGTTCTTTTATCCAAAAGATAACACGCCGGGTTGTACGAAGGAAGCCTGCGGATTTAATGCGAAAATCAGAACGTTCCACAAGAGAAACTTGGCGGTATTCGGTATCAGCCCGGATAGTGTCGCGTCTCATCAAAAGTTCGCAACCAAATTCGCATTCCAATTCCCCTTACTTTCAGATCCGGATCACAAGGTCGCAAGTGCCTACGGTGCCTGGGGTCCGAAGAAATTGTATGGCAGGGAATACGAAGGTGTTCTCCGCTCTACGTTTGTCATCGGGCTTGACGGAAAAATAGAAATGGTCTTTGACAAAGTAAAAGTGGACACCCACGCCGAAGATCTTCTTAACCAATTACCATAGGACGCTTGTTGAAACTTACGATTGCCTTCCTTTTCGGGCTTGCCGGATTATCGCCGATTCACGCCCAGAATTGGGAAACTCACCGCTTTGAG
>JAGQUY010000563.1 GCA_020438245.1 Bacteroidota bacterium | reverse complement strand
GTCTCCAGTCACCCATCTAAGGGTACGGAATTTGTTATTTCTTTGCCCGTCTGATCTTTTAGAGGGGTACAGCTCTTGTCGTTAATCGTATGAGTATCCAAACTAGTGAACTTGCTGACGTGGCTTCGAATTTGCTGGCAGGGCCCGGACTTACCCGAAAGGAACGTTGTCAGGCATGGGTTTCGGCATCGGTTGCGATTGGTGATGAGACTAAAAGCCTGTACTTTGTCACCCTGGCTCTTGCTTCTGGATTGTCCGTGTCACTGGTCAAAGAAATAATATTGCAAAGCTATTTGTTTTGCGGCTTTCCGGCTGCGATAGACGGCTTGATCGTACTGAGGCAATGTGTGGTTAAAGGGGGATATTCCATGGAGGAATATTCGGATTCCAGAAGCATCAGCGAGATCAGATCCGACGGTGAAACGTTATGTCGGTCTGTGTATGATCGAAACTACGACAAACTCATAGCCAACATGGAGTCGTTGAGCCCGAGTCTGGCTAAATGGATGATTGAAGAAGGCTACGGAAAGGTACTTTCTCGCCGCCCATTACAAGTGCAGGATCGAGAACTGTGTGTGGTTGCAGCTTTGGCCGTCATGGACCGAGAGAGACAGCTAGTATCGCACTTGAAGGGTGCGATGCATGTCGGTGTTCCAAAAAGCCGTCTTCAGGCCGTATTGGAGAGTAATTCCATCCTCGTATCTTCCGAAATCGTCGAGAAAAATCTTCGATGCCTTCAAAGGGTGACGTCTTGATTTCCGTGCGAAAAGACCCGGTTCTTCAGGGAAAACAGGTGCTGGTCGTTGACGACGACCCAATGATTCTGCGCTCCATGAACGTGATGCTTATGCAGGCCGGGTTGGAAACCAAATTGGTTCAAAGCGGACCCGCAGCTTTGGCGTATCTGGAGGAGTTCCTGCCGGATATCATCATATTGGACTACATGATGCCCGAGATGACCGGCGCGGAGGTGTTTGATGCGATGTTGACGGATTCACGGTTTGAGCGAGCACGCGGCATTCCTGTAATCATGCTGACTGCAAAAACAAACAACTATGAGGAACAAAGAGATCTCTTCAAGAGGGGACTTAGTGCATACCTCTTCAAGCCCTTCGGGCAGAAGGAACTGTTTAACGTGCTGGGTAATATTGTGGTCTTGGAGAGTGCTCGAAGGGAAAATGAGAGACTACTATCTGAGAACATATCCATCCAGAACTTTTTGCAGGGTGTTTTTGACAGTATTACGGATATTGTAAGTATTCAGGATAATGCATTCAAAATTATCCGTGGCAATAGCGCGGCGATGAGGGTTGCAGAGGGCAACAGGCCGGCCTTGCAGGAAATGTGCTTCAGTCGCTATTTTGGAAATCACGAGATTTGCGAGGACTGTCCGGGCCTGAGAACTCTCAAGACCGGTGAACCCCATTCGGCCAGGATTCACTCCAAGGGGTCGATATTTGAGGTGAGAACTTATCCGGTCAAATCCGCGACCGGGCGCGCCTTTGTTGAAATGATCAAAGATGTGACTGTCCAGCAGAAAATGGATGAGGAATTGGCCGAGTCTGCGAAACTTGCCAGTATTGGTACCTTGGCGGCCGGAGTTGCGCACGAAATCAACAACCCACTGTCAATCATCCTGGGCTCAGCTCAGGCGTTAAAGTCTGAACGACAGATTCCGGAATCAGTGCAAGGCGATCTTTCGCTGATCGAACAGGAGGCCCATCGTTGTGGAAAGATTGTAAAGGACCTTCTCGACTATGCAAGACCGTCCGGATCGGCCCCGGTCTGGTGTGAGCTCAATGAGATTTGTCAAAATGCCGTTGGTCTGATCAAGCATTTCATACGGAAAAAAGGAATTCAGTTCGAAGAATCTTATGACAGTTTGACACAAGAAATCATGGCGGACTCAAGTAAGATCCAACAGGTGCTGATTAATGTGCTTATGAATGCGATCCAGGCTACGTCAACGGGTGGCCGCGTCAAGATTGCGACCAAGAGGCTAGGCGCCGAAGCTGAAGTATCCATTTCGGATACGGGGAGTGGTATTTCAGAACCGGATCTTTCCAGAATTTTCGAACCGTTCTTCTCAAGAAAACCGGGTTTGGGCACCGGATTGGGTCTCTCGGTGTCGAAATCTATTATCTCAGAGCATAGCGGCACCATACGCATTG
>JAGQUY010000562.1 GCA_020438245.1 Bacteroidota bacterium | reverse complement strand
TGATTTCCTACAATCCACAGATCTCAATAGAGAATGGAATACAAAAATTCGTTGAATGGTATCTTGCCGACAAATCAAATGCACGTTAATCAATCGGGGTTGGACGGAAATAAAAAAACAGCAAACACGCGTGGATCAGAATTTGAAATAACCCTGATTCAAGACGAGGATAGCCTCAGCCATGTCAAGAG
The DNA here is from genome assembly GCA_020438245.1 of Bacteroidota bacterium. Taxonomy (GTDB): domain Bacteria; phylum CLD3; class CLD3; order SB21; family SB21; genus JAGQUY01. The sequence continues at coordinate 1,874 of JAGQUY010000562.1, read as the reverse complement.
CTCGTGGGATCGATTGCTCGACAACTCAACGGTGGACAACATAAATCTGACCTACCAGTGGTTATCTACCGCTTGGAAATGGTTCAGCAAAACCAATCCCTCTGCACGTCTTCTTGTGTACTGTGTTTACTTTGAGAAAAGGCTGATTGGTGTTTTCCCCCTAATGACCAGAAAAACCAGATATAAACGTCTCTTTGCCGTTCAACAACTCTGCTTTCTTGGTTTTGAGTATTCTGATTACAGCGACATCATTGTTGACCGGGCCTTTTCTGAGCAGATTCGGAGGTTGTTTGTTCAGCAAGTTTTCCATGATTGTGCTGTTTCTTGGGATCTTATTTTGCTGAGGAACATGGCCTATCTTGAAAATCACACGGACCCGTTTTATGGAGAGGTGTCAGCGGCTTGTTTTGATTCGACGATTTCTGAGAAGACGCGCTTCTATCGTATAGATTTCACTGGCATTTCGCATGAGGTGTATTGGAAAAACTTGTCCAAATCTCATCGTCAAAACGTGAGAACCGCCTCCAACAGATTGAACAAATATGCCGCTGAAGCGGGTTTGGAGATAAAATGGAAGCGCATTGCTCCGGAAGAGGCACAGGTAAGAGCTTGTATCAGGTCCAGTCAAGACCGGCAAGCGACGAAAGGGCGACATTCCATGGTCAAAGAGGAAAACTTTACAAATTTCGTTTTGGATTTTGTCAAGAGTCACAGTTCACTAATTCGTTTTCATATTTTGACAGCCGGCGATGAAACACTCGCCTATAGCCTTGATTTGAAATACAAATCGACGTGGTATTATTGGCTTCCGGCCTTTAATGCCAATTTTGATCGATTTTCTCCAAGCGTACTGCTGCTGGATTTTGTAATACGCGAGTCGGTTAATGAAGGCTGTACAAAATTCGACTTTATGGCAGGATCATCCCCGTATAAAGAAAAGTGGGCAACGGGATATAGGGTGGGCTTTCAATTAAAGGGGATTAATGCCCAATCCGTAAAAGCGCGGTTACTTGGCCGCCTTACTGGAAAGAAGTGATTGCGTGATGATCTATTCGATGATATCCATTGATACTGAATGTGACAAAGACAAAAACTGGAATATACCACGACCTTTGGGTTTTGAAAATATTCACTCGGGTGTGCAAAACGTGCTGCATCCGGTATTTATGGAAACTGAATCGATACCGACCTACCTTCTTAGTCCGGAAATCATATTAAGCAAAGCGTGCGTCGACACTTTTTCTGGCTTACCAGGAAGGTTTGAGTTGGGCACACACCTTCATTCTGAGTTCATTGAGCCGGAGTCAGAACCGGAGGCTGTTGGAACTTTTCAGTTTCAAGGAGATCTGCCTGAGCCTATTGAACAAGCAAAACTGACAAGACTTACAGAAATATTTGAAAAAGCATTCGGATATCGTCCAACATCTTTCCGAGCCGGTCGATTCGGCATTGGGCCAAGAACACTGAGATTTCTTGCCGATCTTGGTTATTTGGTGGACTCAAGTGTTTTTCCCCTTCGCATAACACCAACGAAGAATCGTCAGAATAACTTCTACCATCTGGACAGTACCGCATTCTTTCCGAATCTTGATGATTATTCACGCGGATCTGGGAATTCACATCTTTTGGAAGTTCCGTTGACCGTTCATTCAGATTTCTTTTTGACTCTACCTGTCAGCCTTCGCAAATGGGCAGGTTCAAGAGAGCTGTTGGTCTGGGCGGCATCGAAGGCGCTTGGTCGGAATCGCGTAAAGACACTGACGTTGAGACCCAGCACGAATTCTGTCAAAGTGATGAGGTCAGTGGTTGATCGCCATCTCGATTATTGCGAGAATGAAAATCATATTTTCCTGAACATGATGTTTCATAGCAAC
>JAGQUY010000561.1 GCA_020438245.1 Bacteroidota bacterium | reverse complement strand
GCAAAGGAAACGAAACTGTACACGTTGTCCTTCTCGGTGAGCCGGGGCGGAATCAACGAGACATGGAACACATCATCGTTCTTTGTCAAATCAAGCTCGTAGATAAATTCCTGGGCAAAAAGCCCTGTTTGAACCAGAAGAAACCAGAACGCAAATGTTTTGAATATTGTTTTCATGCATATCACCTGTTGCTAAATGGCAGAATGTTTGTTTTTCCCTTCCTTTATACCGTACGAAAGACAGAAGGTTGCGGATATTCCAATAGAAACTAGTTCGAGTCGGGTAATGCCGAAGTTGTATCCGTAAACCAGGGGATCGTCTGATGGAGATAGGGAACGTACCGATTCGCTTCCGTATGCAATAACTGAGGGGCGATAACGAGTTCGACAATCCCATGATTGGATTTCAGAATGCGAGCAGCTTCTTTCACATTTGCGGTTCCAAACAGTTCGTCGTATTCGCCCTGGATAATATAGTGGCGCACTTTTCCCGTCAAAAATCCAATCGGCTCACTGGCCATCGGGATGGCCATATAAAATTCGTTCGCGTATTTATCGGCGAGGAACCATGTTCCGATGCCACCCAAACTGTACCCGGTTACGATCGTCGTATCAGGTTGAACCGGCCATTCTTCTTTGATGGTGCGAATCAAACTCATGACTGCCGTCTCGCTCGTGGCATCGAGCCAAGAGTGGTTTATCACATCGGGAGCAACGATAATACCGCCGGCATCCCCGAGCGCGGGCTCGACCAACTGCCTCATGTAAATCTCACCTCGATAATCCGTTTCGAGACCGGCATAGTGTAACGCCAGAATGAGCGGCACCTTTTGACCCGGCTGCATAGGAGGAATCCAATAGGCATACAGCATTCGACTCCCGTTGTCGAGCGTCGCCTGGGCTCGATGAAAACCGGGTGCCAGTGAAGCGCCGGCTACATCTGCTCTATTCACTTTCACGGAATTTCGATGGTCGCATCCGTTAAGCGTCAGTAGTAACAAAAGAAGGAAGATTTGTTTTGAATGGACGATTGGATGAATCACGCTTTGCCTACGGTTTGGACATTCAAAAGTTTCCGCGGGCAAGGCCCACAAAACACTTCCGAAAAGTCCGAATTTTTAATGACAGTTACCGAATTTTTCGATCAGGTGACTTTATGAAAGGGCTTCATTACGAATCCTTTGTTTTGTAAGTTTTTTGGAAGCGAAGCAACTTCAACCATCACGTGAATCAAGCAGTGGCAAAACTTATCATAGCCGTCCTGTTGACCATTTGTTTGGCATCCTGTGACGACGACCAGCGCATCCGGAAGGTTTGTGATGATGACGAGATAAGCGCTGCCGATGCAACATGGTCACATGGGGAAGGTGATCTGCAGAACACCCGACGAGCACCCGAACTGCGAAACAAGGGCTGTATTCAACTTTCACTCTCAAAACCTACGTTGCAATGGTCATTCGAGCTTGGTGGACCCGGCACAGCAGCCGCACCGGTAATTGCAGATGACGGAACTATTTATCTCGTCGGCGAGTATCCCGGTGAACCCCATGGCGGCGGCATACGGCGGTTGGGACTAATGGCTATCACGCCATCTGGCTCGCTTAAATGGTTTTTTGAGCGCCCGATCAATATTGAATCTGCGATTGCCGCCTACTATACATCCACAGTTGCACTGGGCACCGACCAAACGGTTTTTCTGACCTTGTTTGATTCGACAATTTATGCCCTTAATACTGATGGCACAACTCAATGGCTATACCGAAGCACCTCCTCCTTTACTGATCCTGCGATTGATAAGAATGACAGGATCTATTCTGCATCAAAGGACACCGTCTTCTGTTTTTACAAAGACGGGAAGATTCGCTGGCGCTCGCCACAACCTGACATTCTTTCGTGGTCCACAAAGCTGGTGCTTGGCAAACATCTGATACTAGTTGGTTTGTTCAATCAGGGCATCCTCGCCTTGGATTACAACGGCAAGAAGCAGTGGCTTTATACCGTTAACTACGGCTATACCGGCCACAGAGGTATAATAGTTGATGAGGATGACAATTGTTATCTCAAGACTGGAGATAACAATCTCGTTTCACTTGATAGAAATGGCCATCTTCGATGGTCTATTGGCTCGCCCGGCGGATTTGGCATTAGTGAGCAGGCGCTGCACGGAACCTATTTGTATATTACTCTTTCAAATGCCTTGAGGCGTATCAACAAGGATACTGGTAATAGCGAAGAAGTCGTCGCAACCTTTCCGCGTGTGTTTGACTTCGATAGCTCTCCGCTTGTTGCCGATGACGGAGCAGTACTGGCCGCAACCAGATTTACCGGGCCTATTTCAGGAAGTATACCGGCAAATATACCACTTGTTGCAGCTGTGAATCCAACCGGCACTGTGCTTTGGAGTATTCCCATTCTTGGTGCAGAACAAACTGACTTCTCGGGATACTTCGCATTGACAGCACTTGGTGAGATATACTTGGCAACGTACTCTTCAGATCCATCCACCATCAATCGTCTTTATAAATTCAAGTAGGACGTAGTACCAACAGTCAGGGAAATCCTTTGAATAACAAAGTGCTGATAGAGAATCCTCTTTTTGAAAGGTTTTTATGGAAGTTGACCCAATATTGCCTCCTATGATAGGAGCCCCAATACCAACATGAGGCTCAAAGAAATGACGAAGCCTATCTTTATCGTATCTCTTATATTATTAATGGTTTTTGAAGCCTGCGACCACGATCGCCCCGGTCCAAAACCCTGCGGAGACGGTGAAATCGCTGCTGCTGACGCAACATGGTCATATGGTGAGGGTGACCTACAGAACACCAAACGGGCACCAAACCTAAGGCAAAAAGGTTGTTTTTCAGGGCCCGCCGAGACTCCCTCAGTTCAATGGAGTCTTGACCTCAGCGGTAGCGGTACGGCAGGCGCGCCCGTCATTGGCGATGATGGAACCATCTACCTCGTGGGCGAGTACCCCGGCCAACCAAAATTCGGTGGAATAAGAGATGCGGGGCTGTTGGCGATCAACCCAAACGGTTCAATTAAATGGTACCTTAGTCGCCCCATAGATGTGTCAATCATCTATGCAAAATCGGTCGCATTGGGACGGAATGGAACCATTTACTGTTCAATGTGGGATAGCACATTCTACGCCCTCAACCCTGCAGACGGTTCAGTAAAGTGGTCCAGGAAGGGTGTCTTCACGGCCGATCCGATAGTAGACAACAACGGACGTATTTATGCTGCATCCGACACGGTCTTTTGCCTGAATAGCGATGGTTCAGTTGCCTGGTTTTATGCAAATGATACTCCAGGTGACTATGTCTCTCGATTAGTCCCGGGACGAAAAGCGATTTACTGCGGTTATTGGCATGGCGGTATCAATGCGCTGAGCTTTAGCGGGAATCGAGAGTGGTTTCACCCAGTATATTTAGACAATGATCTTCACTCCGGTATGGTGGTTGACGAAGACGACAATTTATATTACAAAACGAGTTACAATAATATCGAAGCCTTGGATCGGAGTGGACATACAAAATGGTCGGTAAGTCGCGGGAGCATGACTGAACCGGTTTTGTGGAATAACCACATCTATTTCCTTGATGCTGCATTCCTTTATCGCATTGATTGCAAGGCTGGTTTTCTGGATTCGTTGCTTGCGATCGATGATGTTGACTTGGTCAGGTTCTGGTCCTCACCGTTGATCGATGATTCTGGACAACTTTTTTTTGTCGGCGGGTCCGGTGTCCTGTATGCATATGATCTTGACGATAGGCAACGCCTTTGGAAATTGACAATTCCGAACTACGGTCCTGCAGACTTCATTGGTCATTTGGGTCTCTCGGCAATGGGAACGCTATATGTTACAAGCTATAACAATGTAGAAGTCACTCAAATTAATCGAATATACTCTGTGAGATGACAAGGAGGTATTTATGAAAATCATTCAAGTGCTTTTTTTTGCTAGTCTAACTAGTGTCACCATCTGTCAAACAAACCCACAAGCTGAGCGTAACGAAATAATACCCTGGAGCACTGCAGACGCAACATGGTCACATAAAATTTTTTTATGGAATATGACCCAATATTGGCTCTTATGATAAGAGCCCCAATATTTTCTTTTTTTCTGTAAGTTTTTTCTATTAAAGATTACCAATACCAACATGAGGCTCAAAGAAATGACGAAGCCTATCTTTATCGTATCTCTT
>JAGQUY010000560.1 GCA_020438245.1 Bacteroidota bacterium | reverse complement strand
TCTTCGATCGCCTGAATAATCTCCGGCTTGGCATAGCCACTCATATAAACCCCCCGCAGGTTCGGCGAAATTTTCTGTAATTCATGAAAAACAGCGCGCCCGTCCCGGCCTGGCATTTGAATGTCCAGCAGAACTACATCCGTCGGGCCTTTCCGGAATAGCTCAATGGCCTCATCGCCATTGGAGGCCGTGGTGACCCGATACCCCAAATCACCCAACAGACGTTCCAGCATTACACGTATATCCGTTTCGTCGTCAACGACCAGAATTGACTCGTGACCGTGTTCGTACTCGGAAGAAACGGACGGTTCCTGGTTCCATGCATAGCCTTGAGGAACGGGGAGATAAAGTGTAAAGGTTGAACCATGGGCATTTTCGCTGACGACCTCAATGTGCCCATTGTGTTTCATGACAATGCTCTTTACGACGGCGAGTCCGAGGCCGGTCCCTTGCCCAATCTTTTTGGTGGAGTAAAACGCTTCGAAAATAAAAGGCAGTACTTCGGGGGCGATGCCAGAGCCGTTGTCTGAGACTTTCATACGGATATACGACCCGGGTCTCAGGTCACCGTGCGATTTGCCCATTTCAGGGGTCATCTCAACAGGTTCAACGGAAATTCTAATGATGCCGCGAATTCCGATCGCATCCCGGGCGTTGACGAGCAAATTGATCAGCACCTGCTGCAGCTGAGTTGCATCCGCTTCGGTCATGCAGGGTTTCGGATCGAGACGCAGATCAATCGTAATATTCGGCCCCAGAACATGACGCATCATGCTGCAGGTCTCCCGAACCACCTGGTGAACATCGACCGCCGTCATGCGAACCGGCGACTGGCGCGCAAATACCAACAATTGCTTAACAATCTCCGATGCTCTTTTTGCGGTATTGCTGATCAGTTCCGCATGAGACTTGACTGCCGCCGGATCATCGGCAGAAAAACTCAACATTTCAGCAGTAGGCAGAATTACGGCCAGCATGTTATTCATGTCGTGGGCGACTCCGCCTGCAATTCTTCCAATGCTTTCTATTTTTTGTGCCTGAATCAGTTGCTGTTCAAGACGCCGACGCTCGGAGACATCTTCCACGGTTACTTCAAAATAGACAAACTTGCCGTTCTCATCGTAGACCGCCCGGTCTTTGAGACGTACCTGGAAAATGGATCCGTCGCGCGCCTTCCAGTCAACCTCGGTGTAGACCGCGACGCCCTGTTGGCGCGTTTTGACATTCAAAGAAAGCCTGTCCGATTCACGTGCAAAAATATCACGATTCAGATTCAGCTCCATGACTTCATCAATCGATTCATAACCCAACATCCGCACCAAGGCGGGGTTGACCGTGAGAAAAACACCATCCTCCGTTGCCTGATAAATCCCTTCAGCTATGTTCTCAAAAATCGAACGATACTTCTTTTCTGATTGTTCGATAGCCTCTTCATATTGCCGACGATCCGTAATGTCTCTGACGAAAACAGCAACACCGGTCACTTCACCGGAGGCGGAGCGAATGGGGTTATACGATGCTTCGAAAAAGGTTCTCTGTCGCTTTTCATCTCCATAAATCTGCTCGATAACGAAATGCTCTCCGTTCAAGGCTCTCTGAATGTCTTTCCTCGCCTTTTCATCATCCCCGTGCACGCGCATATACTGAAGAATGTTCTCCCCCACTTTGAGATCCACCCCGTAAATCGCGTGCATGGCATTCCAGTGGTTCCTGTTGAATGCGAGGTATTTGAACTCACGATCCAGTGCAAAGACAATATCCTGGGAACTCTCCATGATGGCCTGCACCTGTGAGGCATACGCACGTGCCTGTTCTACGGCCGTCGCTTTTTCGGTCACATCGTGAATGATGGAAAACAGCAGCGTTTTTCCATCCACCGAGACGGGGCTGGAATGCACTTCCACATCCCGGATCCTGCCGTCGGCAAGTCGATGCTGAAACCTGAAGTGATTTCGGCGCATCGTTCGTGCACTTTCCATTTCAACATTCACAGCTTCCTTATCCAAGAGATTAATGTCTGCGATATTCATGGACCGTAGAGCCTCGACCGTATATCCGTAGAACGCGGCCGCCGCTGAATTGGCATCTACGATCGAACCGGTAGTCGGATCGATAAGCAATTTGACCGCCAAATTGCGTTCGAAAATTTCAGAATATTTTATTTCCAGTTCTTTCAATTGGTCTGCAGGGCTCATGCAGTGCCTTTCTATGAAACTATGTGTTCGCCACTTTGACTAGATACGATGAAACAACGCAGTTGTATTCTCTGAGGATTTTCAGAATACTAATGTAGGAATCGAAATGGGCATTGCAAGAGATTTTGGCCGCTTGCATCTTAATGTGGGGATTGGGATATTAGGCCGCTCCCTTCACCAAAACATCTATGAAAAAAAGACAACGCCTTTACACATTCTTATGCGCATTCTTTCTCACCGCGCTGATCCTCGCCGAGATCACCGGCAGTAAGCTTATTCAGCATGAGGTGACCGAATCCATTGTGTTCACTATGAC
>JAGQUY010000559.1 GCA_020438245.1 Bacteroidota bacterium | reverse complement strand
CCCCTACTGCATCGACGCCTACACGACCGCATGCCTGGAAAACGGCGCCAGTCCGGAACAAATGATGGAAGCCGTTCACGTAACGGCATCCATGGAAGCCGGTATGTCACTGGTGCACGGAGTGCAAATGCTCAACCATCTTAAACGTGAAGGTGCGATGTAATGGAGTCGCGAACGATTCAGCTCCCGGTAATTCCTGCAGGTCGTTTGTTTCAGGACAAACTGGAAGAACATTGCCTGACGCTGAGACCCGTCTCGGTCGAGACGATGCAGATCAATATTACCAAGTTGTGCAATCAGGCATGCCGTCATTGTCATGTGGACTCTTCCCCGAAGAGAACCGAACAAATGGACAGGAGAACGGTTGATCGCTGCCTCGAAATATTGTCAGAGCATCAAGAGATCAAGATTCTTGATATAACGGGCGGTGCGCCGGAGCTGAATCCACATTTTGACTACCTTGTCGGAGAGGCTGTAAGACTTGGCAAGCGGGTGATGGTTCGTCACAATTTGACGGTTCAGGAAGACGGACATCCTGTTACAGGCGAAAGCAAGGCTTACCTTCCGGATTTTTTCGCACAGCATGAGGTTGAAGTTATTTCCTCCCTCCCATTCTATGAACCGTATTTCACCGATCGTCAGCGGGGCAAAGGAGTATTTGAAAAAAGCGTGGAAGCATTGCGCCGTCTCAACGAAAAAGGATACGGCCAGGAGGGAACCGGACTGACGCTGAATCTTGTTTACAATCCGGTCGGCACCTATCTGCCACCATCGCAGGCGGCCCTGGAGGCCGATTACAAGCGTAGTTTAAAAGACAAATATGGTATTTCGTTCAACCATTTGTATACGATCACGAATATGCCCATCCATCGGTTTCGCGAGGATTTGGAGCGCAACGATAAGTACACCGACTATATGGAAAAGCTGTCTGCCGCATTCAACCCGGTTGCGGCGGAGGGTGTCATGTGCCGGTCGCTGATCAGCGTCAGTTATGATGGTCGCATCTATGACTGTGACTTTAATCAAATGCTCGGCCTTCAGGCGCGTAACGGAGAGCTTTTCACGGTATGGAATTTCAGCCTGAAAAAACTGAAGGAACGCGAAATTCTTTTTGAGTCACATTGTCTGGGCTGTACCGCCGGCGGAGGAAGCAGCTGCGGTGGGGCAACCGTATAAAGCAAAGGGAGAACGATGGAGATTGGTTTTTTTCTCATAGCGGCCACTCTTTTCTTGGCGTATGCCAATGGTGCCAACGACAATTTCAAAGGGGTGGCAACGCTATTTGGAAGCGGGACGACGCCGTACCGTAAGGCCATTGGCTGGGCTACAGTCACCACCCTCGCCGGCTCCGTCGCTTCCATTTTTCTGGCCGGGCAACTGGTGAAAAACTTTTCGGGTAAGGGGCTGGTTCCCGACACTATTGCCGGAATGCCGGAATTTCTGATGGCGGTAGCGGCCGGCGCAGCATTGACCGTGATTGCCGCAACCATCATTGGATTTCCCATTTCTACAACTCATGCATTGACAGGAGCATTGGTAGGAGCCGGATGGGTCGCGGCCGGCAGCGCTCTAAGAACTGAAAAACTGGTGGAGGTGTTTCTTATTCCGCTCGTGTTCAGTCCGTTGGTAGCTATGGTGTTTTCATTTGCGTTGTACATCGTATTCAGGAGTTGGAGACTCAAACTCGGGGTAACCGAACAACTTACTTTGTACGCGGGGAAAGTTCCCAAAGTAGTCCCGATTCAACAACCCAACCGCGTTTTCGCGCTTGCATCCCTGCCCGAACAGGTGTATACCTTGGGAGCGACAAACAACTACTCGCGATACTACCAGGGTTCGGTCCTCGGAATCGGAGTGCAGAGAGTGCTCGATTTGGCGCACTTTGCAAGCGCCGGACTCGTGAGTTTTGCACGCGGTCTGAATGACACTCCCAAGATTGTGGGTCTGCTGGTAGCTGTGCAGGCGTTTGGTATCGCGAACGGAATGATGTGGGTTGCGGTGACGATGGCGATCGGTGGACTGTTGAATGCCCGCAAGGTTGCCGATACCATGAGCAACAAAATTACCGAAATGAACAACGGACAGGGATTTACGGCAAATCTTGTTACCGGCATCATGGTACTTTTTGCGAGCCGATGGGGCGTTCCGGTTTCGACCACGCATGTGTCGGTCGGATCTCTGTTTGGGATAGGCATGGTGAATCGCCAAGGAAAGTGGGGTATGATCGTGCGGATTCTATTGGCATGGGTGGTAACTTTACCCGTTGCCGCTTTCTTGAGTGCAGCGGTTTATTCGATGATTATAGTATGACAACCAAGGAGACTCATCCAATGCGTGTTGAAGCAGAAGTTCTGAATGTGGAAAAGGCAGTCCGCGACCGATATGCAGCCGGTGCTCAGCGGCAGGAAGCCGCATTATGTTGCCCCGTCGACTATGACAGGAAGTATCTGGAAATCATTCCTCAGGAAATTATTGAGAAAGATTACGGATGCGGCGATCCCTCCAAATATGTTCGCACGGGTGAAACGGTGCTGGATCTTGGAAGCGGAGGCGGCAAAATTTGTTATATCGCGGCGCAGGTGGTCGGTTCAACCGGCCGTGTCATCGGGGTGGATGTGAATGAGGAGATGCTTTCGTTGGCTTCGAAATACCGGGAGGAGATCGGTGATCGTCTTGGGTACCACAATGTCGAGTTTCGGCGCGGTCGTATTCAGGATTTGAGACTCAATCTGGACCTTGTGAATTCCTATCTGAAGGACCATCCGATTCAAAGCGCCTCGGACTTGCAGCGCCTGGAAGATGCCATGGAAGACTTTCGAATACACCATCCGCTGGTTGCGGATCAATCGGTTGATGTTGTTGTTTCCAATTGTGTGCTGAATCTTGTCCGAGAAGAGGACAAGAACCGGTTAATCAATGAAATTTTCAGAGTGCTGAAAATTGGCGGACGAATAGCCATTTCAGACATTGTATCCGATGAGGATATACCGGATCACCAGAAAAACAACCCCGACCTCTGGAGTGGTTGTATTTCCGGTGCTTTTCGCGAAGATCTGTTTCTCAAAGCATTCGAGGACGCCGGGTTTTACGGAATCGAAATGATCAAGCGAGATGAACAACCCTGGCAGGTGGTAGAAGGGATCGAATATCGTTCAGTTACCGTCGTTGCATACAAGGGCAAACAGGGGCCCTGTTTGGAAAGGAATCAGGCCGTCGTGTATCGCGGGCCATGGAAGGCCGTCGTAGACGATGACGGCCATACGCTATTCAGAGGTGAACGAATGGCCGTTTGCGATAAGACATTCAGAATTTACACGTCGGCGCAAGGGCCTTATGCATCCGATATTGTTGGCATTGAACCGCACACGAGCATTCCCCACGATCAGGCCTCGGCATTCGATTGCCGCAAGAACGCACGACGGAATCCTCGGGAGTCCAAAGGACTTGACTATTCGGAAACCAAGCTGGCAGAGAGCGCTTGCGGTCCGGAGGGCTGTTGTTAAGTTTAGGCAGGAAAAACGAAACCCGGAGCACCGATAGTCGTAAACCGGTTGTTTTTGATTGATTCCTAAATGGAATCGGTTAAATTGGGCGTCGAAAATAGGAGCTATATGCGCGTTTTTTTTCAAATGGTCTTTTTGTGCATTCTTGCACCCAACTTACTTCGTGCCGGATCGATGACGGATGCGGAATCGGAGTTTACCCGCTTTAACTACCAAAATGCTATCAGCATTTATGAATCGCTGATTGCAGATGCGCCAAACAACGCGGATCTTCTTTGGAGGTTGTCGCGGGTATACGTGTGCTTGGGAGACGTATCCGCCCCGGATCAGCAGGAGATGCTTTACAGACAGGCCGAAAAATATGCACGAGCCTGTATTGCTGCGGACGACTCGAAATCGCAGGGTCATGCCTGGCTGGCCGCAAGTTTGGGCAGTACGGCGATGTTCGTCGGCAGTAAAACCAAGGTCGCGTTGAGCAGAGAAATAAAGGTTGAACTCGATCGTGCCCTTTCGCTGAACCCCAACGATGACGTAGCGTTAACCATTCTTGGATCCTTCCATCGGGCTCTCAGCAATGTAAGCTGGATCGAAAGACAGCTGGCTGACCTCCTGCTTGGAGGCTTACCAAAGGGCGGGTTCAAGGAAGGCGAAGCGGCATTTCTAAAAGCCATTGCCTTGTCTCCTACCAGCGTTCGGCATCGTTTTGAACTTGCGATGTTGTGCCGGGAAGCCGGCCAAACGGATCGGTCCAACGATATTATGCGCGAGGCGGTAACCTTGAGACCGCAGATGCTCAGCGACTTTCGACGAATCGAACAAATGAAGGCTATGTTGGCTGAACAGCGTCCGTGATGCGCTAACCTGTCTCATCAGAACTACAAATCCCCGTGTCGTTGGATACGGGGA
>JAGQUY010000558.1 GCA_020438245.1 Bacteroidota bacterium | reverse complement strand
AGTTTGGATTGGAGGCGTAACATGACGCCGGTCCCCCATTTTTCTCCGACAACCGGAGAGCTGACCGAAGCTCAACTGCAATGGTCGCATTTATCGATGCTCAATGCCATGACCACCGGACTCATTCATGATATCAACAATCCGTTGTCCGGCATTCTGGGATACTCCCAGTATTTGATCCGTAAAACCGATATCCCGGAGTTCCTTCTCGAGCCGCTTAAAGACATCTGCGCGGAAAGCACCCGGTTGAATCAGATTGTCTCATCGTTCGCCCAGCTGTGCCGCCGCGAAGGAGGAATCAGCATATTTCTCATGGACACAGCGGTGCACGATGTTCTTCGTTTTCATCGGAAGACCTTTGCGCAACGAGGTGTTCACCTTGAAGAACGGATCGTCGAAAACATTCAAACGGCTTCCCGGCGGAATCTTGTCCAACAGGCGGTATCCCACCTTCTCACCCATGTTGTTGAAACATTGCCCGGGGACGCGACGGAGTTTGAGATCGCCGTGGAACTTTCCGGCGAGCCAATTCGTTTCAGCGTCTTCACCAGGGGCCCGCTGAAAAAACGACAAGCGACCGGAACCGACCACTTGGACATGGTTCGGGCATTGGTACCCTGTCTGCAGGGAAATCTTGAGCTCGTCCCTGTCAACGACACCGAGGAAATACATCGAATCACGTTTACCTCTTCGGACCGAACAGTTCAAAAACCATGACAGAACGACGCGGTGATATCAACCAAATCCTGGTCATCGACGACGAGGCCGTGCCGAGGAGACTTCTGTCTTCCGTGCTGCTTGATGCGGGCTTTGAGGTAGATGTGGCTGAAAACGGCCTGAGTCTCGAAAAACACTTCAAGAACAAAGAATACCAATTGGTTATCACCGACCTGCGAATGCCCGGCATGGACGGCCTTGGCGTGTTGAATTGGGTGCAGCAAAACCGGGCCATGTCCCTCGTCATGCTCGTTACGGGAGTCACGGAAACTGAGACTGCCGTTGAAGCCATGAAACTCGGAGCCATTGACTACATCACCAAACCCTTTAATCCGGACGCCGTTTTGCTGGGCGTGCAGCGGGCCGCGGAAATCAGCCGCTTGCGATACGAGAATCAACAGTATAAGGAAGGCTTGGAAGCGCTCGTCGAAAAGCGAACCGAACAGCTCAACCGGTTTGCCGATGCGCTTTCTGAAAAGAACAAAACCATCGTCGAAACCAATCTGAAACTCAAGGAAGTCAACGATAAACTCCAGCAGTTTCTCAATCAAGCCATGATCACCGATAAAGTCACTACCATCGGTCTGCTGGCCAGCATGCTCATTCATGGCATTGCCAACCCGCTGGGCGTAATCAGCGGAATCACCGAGGTCATGGAGAAGCGTTTCAGCCATGATCCGATTACTTCGCGTGAGATTGTCATGATGCAGGAGTATGTGAAACAGGTCTTAACGCTGGTCGATCAAATCCGGGCGTATGCAAAAACGGATATCTTGCATTTTGAAAAATTTGACGTATCAACCGCCCTTCAAAACACATCGGCGTTATTCAAACTACTTACAAGATCCAAGCAGGTAGCGATTGAAACGGAAACCGGTTCGAATCTGTGGATTTCAGGCAACCGTTCTCAAATCGAACAGGTACTCGCCAATCTTGTGCAGAATGCCGTTGACGCCATTGAACCGGAAGGCCTCATACGAATTCAGGCGGAGCGAGACGCGGAAAGCGTGCTCATCACGGTCATGGATAACGGATCCGGAATTTCGTCTGATAACAAAGAAAAGCTTTTTAAGATGTTTTTTACGACCAAGAAAGACAACCGTGGAACCGGCCTGGGCCTGTTTATTTGTCATGAAATCATTACGAAACATGGCGGCAGTATTTCCATCGACAGCATCCCGGGGCGGGGAACATCCGTTTCTATCCGACTCCCTTCTCTCTGACTCCTCTAATTCGGCTGGTTTACGAGAGCCTGGATCTTTCTGGCGAGTTCATCCGGGTCGTATGGCTTCGGGATGAGTTCAATCCGGTTCGTTTTTGCAAACGCGATGATGTCCCTGTCCGTTGTGTATCCGCTGCTGAGAAGAAACTTTGCATGCTCGGCCTCCGGTGCGAGGATTTCATAAACCTCCCGACCGGTTTTTTTCGGCATGACCATATCCAACAAGACTACCTGAATTTTGTCCGCGTTTTGTCTGAATACGCGGATGGCCTCTTCGCCGTCGCTGGCCAGCAGAATATCATAGCCCAAATCGGTGAGGATTGTATTCAGCATTTTCTTGAGTAATTCCGTGTCTTCAGCAATCAGCACAGTGCCTTTGTGCAACACGTCCGATGAGGCCGTGCCTTCAATGCGCACTCCTGTTTCCATCGGGATATAAACATGTACTTCAGTCCCCATGTTCTTTTCACTTTCTATTTGAATGATACCCTTGTGTTGTTTTATCACGCCATGGGCCACGGACAGTCCGAGACCGGATCCTTCTCCCCTGGGTTTGGTCGTGTAAAATGGATCAAAAACCTTGTCCAATTCATTCTTTTCCATACCTCTCCCGCAGTCTTTAATGGTTATGCAAACCCAGCTATCACG
>JAGQUY010000557.1 GCA_020438245.1 Bacteroidota bacterium | reverse complement strand
ATGTGGCCACCAACGGACTTGTCCATGAGGATTTTGTCAGGACGGCCAACTTCATCCGATTATTCAACGCACAGACGGCAACACTGGACATGGTACGATCAGGTTTGAAGAAGATTCGGTCGGACATAGCGACTGCAAAAGCATGGCCGGCGGATGACTTCTATGAATCTCTAAAAAGTATGGCTCAAACGTTGAAATTGCCCGTCGCCACGGACTTCGGAGCCTATGCGAATCACGCCTGCGTAAAGCTGCTCGTTAAGGAAATTGCCTCCACACAGAATGACCAAAACACCCTGATGGCACAACTGGAGCGAAGTGCACTGCTGGTTCGTGAAATCAACCTCCTAAAAGAGCAGGGAGACTACGGATCCATTGTTCGGACCCTGAGAAAGAACAAAGATCTCGATTTCTTAACGGCGCAGTATCGCGACTTGGATGACAAACTGATCAATCTTTATGATCAAAGGATCTCGTCTGCCTTGTCCGCCAAGGAATATCAAACGGCGGAAACGCAGCTGAAATCGCTTTCCTTGGAACAGGATTTTGTCGATGCCACCACCGCTACACCGCGGCGAAATGCACTTGTCGCCAAGAAAGAAACCGAACTCTGGACCGCCATTGATACGGATTCACGGCAACGGGCACAGCTCTTCATCGATTCCAATAAAGCCGCCACGGACAGCATTGAAAGTCGGTACGCAAGCGATGTGTTCAAGCCCGTTCATGATCTCCAATTCACGACGGGTTCAGTGAAGGATCTAACTGCGAAGAAGGCGACCCTCAATCAGCGACTGCAGGTTTTGCGCAACGAAGAATTTCCCGCCACTGCCATCGAACTGCTCTACAAAGAATTCACGGCGAATCAAGGCCCCGAAGGAGTGGCGAGGGCTCACGCCATTGCGGCACATGGGAAATTCTACAAAGGTAAGGATCGAAAAATCTTGAATCTTGTCGCAGAGTGCGATCCGCGCATCGCCAAGTGGATAACCAAACCAACCGTTTACCGCAAAGTCTTCGTTGTGCCGGTACAAAATACCTCGAAGGCTGTGAACGAATACATGTTCCGACTCAACGTCCAAATTGAATCGGAAGCTCAATTCCCCGTATTCGATATCAATATCAAGCTGCCTCCGGAAATCGTCAATCAGGCCACGAAACAACAATGGTACGATGAAATTACAGTGAACGGAAAAGTCATCAAGAACGAAGGCCGGGTGACAATTACGGCACCTTCCGCCTCCAATGGCTACGAAATGCAGATCAGTCCCGTTCAAATGAACAAAGACAAAGACAATATCGTGGAAGTCCGATTTAAGCAAAATGGCTTCAAGGTCTTTGAGATCAGCTGTATGGCACAAAAACCCCTCATAAAGAAAAACTAAGGACTCCAAGTCATGAATAAGAAATGGATCATTGCCATCGCCTCCGTTGTCGTTGTCGCCATCGGACTGTTTTTGTATCCGTGGTATCGTCTGCACGACCGTATCGCTCTGCCCTACCTTGGACATCAAAAGCCGTTTGTCGATCCTCATCTGCCCATGTCCGACCCACTTAGCGACAAACTCGATGAGGTTCTGTTTGACGGCCTCTTCAACGTCAGTGCAACGCCCAGCGGGATCGTTTATGAAGACGGATTGGGCGAACTGATAAGCATTGATGACGACTTCGTTGTCACTGTGCAACTCAAACCCAATGCGAAGTGGCACTCTTCTTACAGTCTGAAAGTCGACGGAGACGAGGTTAGTGTTGAGGATGCAAAAGCCAGTCTGTTCACGGCCAAAGACCTTGCCTTTACGCTTCGCCGGATCGAATTGCTCGGCAGCCTCTCCCCGGATTTCATTCTGGTCTACCAGGCGCTGGAACGAATGGAGTTCGCCGGTCCCGATGCCAATGGCCGGATCAAATTGCAATTCAGAAAAGACCGGATTTGGACCGACAACGATATCAAGGAAGTCCTGTCTTTCAAGATAGTCCCCGATCAGTCTCCGACCACTGCCTCCAATTTCCGGATCGGAACGGGTCCCTATCTTGCCACGCAACCCTCTCAAGCCGTATCCGATTTTATTCGCAATCCGGTGGGTTCGGCCAATCTCTCACGCGTTCTTTTGAAACCGTTTGTGGACAACAGTACGTACCCTACGGAGTTGAGCAACGGTAACATCAATGTGATGTTGGCCACTCCCTTTGGAAGCGTTTCGCCCGTTTTGCAGGATACCGAAAAATTCTTCACCAAGTCCAATATCCCGACCACGTTTTTTGCCGTATTGATGAATACCGAACGACTGAATCGCGCTCAGCGTGTCGCGTTGCGCCAATTGCTTTCGTCGGATGCCATACTGCAGAGATTTTTCAGAACGGGTTCCGCCCAGCAAAGGCACATCGTGGATTACCGTGGCAAGCCCGACCAATATACGGACCTTGTCAATGCGAGCGTCTTTCCTTCCACCTCCTATTACGTCGAAGAACAAATCGTGACACCCAAGCGTGAACAAACGGCGGCCGATCTGTCTGTTCTTCCGGATACGATAAAGATCAAGGCTTGTGTGGATTTTGGTAATCGGGAGGAACTCTCCGAATTGGTGGAAATATTGAACGACCCTGTTCTAACCAAGGGTAGAATAAGGGCTTTGTCGGTCGGCAAGGACGATATTAGATCGGGCAACTACGATGCGGTGCTGATGGCTTTCAACGGATATCGAAGTACGTTTCTGTTTGACCTTTACGATATCTTTCTGCGCGAGCCCGATCCGGAGTTTTACCGCGTTTCTTTAAAGACTGTTGCGGGAGAAGACGGAAAGCTGACGGCAGCTGCAACGTCGCTTAGCACATCCAACAACTACTGCAGAATGGATGCAACCAAGGGTCCTGAAGCCGACGATTTCAAACGTTTTCTGGAGTTGGTCTACGGCTTCATGGCCACGCGCGAAATCGGTGACAAACAGGCGTACGCACGCTTCATTGACGAAGCGGAACAGGAACTGGGACTCGGTGCCTGGCTTTTTTCGCTTCCATCCCTGAGTTACTTTCGGACCCAGTTTGACGCTCAATCCATCGATCTATACGGTGTGGCGGCGCAATTATCAACCATCGAAAAATGGAAGGAGAAGAAAAAATAAAGAAGTTCTTCTTCCTGTTTTTGGGGTCCGGTCTGCTCCATGCGCAGTCTGTGTGGGTGATAGAAAAACCGGCCGCCCTTCGAATCTTGAATGCATTTGAGCAGACCGTCAGTTCACAAGATCTGGAAAAATGGCCTGTTTTTTCTCCGGTTGAAATGCTCGAATGGAGTTCTCTTCTTGGTGACGGGTTCACAACCGCCGCGAAGGTCCGGTTTGATTCCAGAGTCTTCTACATTCAGAGAACGACGTCCGGCTCCCTGATCGGAGCAGACCGCGTCGGAGCCATGTATCCAATTCCTGACGGCCGACGATTGCAGGACACGATGATCGTTGACCGCCCGGAGGGACTCCATCTCCACCTCTGGCCGTCCGGTCTGCGCACGACAATTCCGCAAGCAGAACACCTCGAACGATTCTGGCAATGGGAAAACCGTCAGTTTGTCAAGCGAACCAGTACCGGCGACATGGGATGGGTGATCGTGGACGATCACAGTTCTTGGAGCCGTTATCAACCTGTACGCCAGACGACGCCATTTAATCCCGTCGAAACGGTCCAGTCCC
>JAGQUY010000556.1 GCA_020438245.1 Bacteroidota bacterium | reverse complement strand
AAATCGTTGCGGGCGCATTCCAGGATCTCGACCGGGGCCTGGTTGTCGGAGAGCGGAGTTTTGGCAAAGGACTCGTGCAAAACCAGTGGGATCTTAATGACGGATCCGCCGTGCGAATCACCATTGCAAGATACTATACCCCCAGCGGGCGGCTCATCCAAAGACCGTTTGACACAAAAAGCCTGGAAGAATACTACGGAGAGGCAAGACATAACGATACTTTGCACACCGACACGACCCAGGTTTTTTATACCAAGATGCGACGTCAGGTGTATGGGGGCGGTGGGATCATTCCCGACCATTCTATTAGCGACAACGATTCCGTCAGCGCCTACTATATCAAACTTTGGGCGAAGGGTGTTTTCAGAGACTACGTCAATGTGTACTTGGGAAAGATGGGTCCGGTTCTCAGGGACAAGTACAAGACAAAATTCAAAGAATTCTCAGAGCAATTTGACATCAACGATGCAGACATAGAGGAAGTTTTGGCCATGGGAGATACCAAGGGAATTGCGGTTGACCGAGAAGCGGCCACGAAAGACAAGGACCAGATGAAGTCGCTGATCAAAGCAGAAGTAGCCAGATACATCTGGGGTAGTTTTGAAGCTTCCCAGATTCGGTTGCAGGATGACTCTGCCATTCGGCAGGCACTGACTCTGTTTCCGCAGGCACTGCAGTTCTCCGGCTATTGGTCAAACAAGAAATAAACTGGAGTTGACATGAGAAAATATTTGCTGCCTGTTTCGCTCGTCGCCGTCGTCCTGGCAATCCTGACGGGTTTCATGGATACCGACGTACTTTCCGGGAAAAACACCAAACTCAAGACCGTGCTCGACATGATTTCTCAAACGTATGTTGAAGAAGTGGACGAGAACAAACTTGTTGACGATGCCATCGTCGGCGCGTTGAAAGGTCTTGATCCTCATTCTGTCTATATCCCCCCCAGGGAAATGGCCCGGGTCAGAGAGGAATTTCAAGGAAATTTCGAAGGTATTGGTATTCAATTTGAGATCGTCAATGGGTATTTGACAGTGGTGACACCCATCCCGGGAACACCCTCCGATCGTGCCGGTATTCTGGCAGGCGACAAGATCACCATGATAGACGGGAGCACCGCCAAAGACATTACGACCGAAGAGGTCTTCCAACGGCTGAAGGGACCAAAAGGCACTGCCGTGAAAGTTACAATTCAACGGCCCGGTATCGGTGAAGCGCTCGAATTTACCATCATTCGAGACAAGATTCCCATTTTTACCGTCGATGCAAAGTTCATGCTTGATTCAGATATCGGATATATACGTCTTAACAAATTCGCGGAAACATCTGAGGCGGAGTTTGAACAGGCTCTCGAGGAGCTGGAACAAATGGGGATGAAAAAGCTGATCTTTGATCTGCGAAACAACGGCGGAGGCTATTTGGAGCAGGCCCAGCTTATTGCCGACAAGTTCTTGCCGCCGGGTGAGATGATCGTTTACACCAAAGGACGCATTTCCAACTCGTCGAATGAGTTTTATTCACTGGACAAGACAAGCTACAGAAAATATCCGGTGATCATCCTGGTGAATCGGTATTCCGCATCGGCATCGGAAATCGTGGCCGGTGCATTGCAGGACCTTGATCGGAGCCTGATCGTTGGAGAACGAACGTTCGGCAAAGGACTTGTGCAATCACAGTACGCGCTAAACGACGGTTCCGCCGTTCGATTGACGACCGCGAGATACTACACTCCGAGCGGCCGGCTTATCCAGCGGCCGTACGACGGCAAGTCGATTGAAGACTACTACGCCGAGGCTCAGGGCAGCGACGACATCAAAGCAGATTCTTCCAAAGTTTATAAGACGTCCCAAGGCCGAATGGTATATGGAGGAGGGGGTATTGAACCCGACGTTCATCTGTACGCGGATACCTTAAGTGCATACTATTCGAAGCTGTGGAGCAAAGGTGTCTTTCGCGAGTATGTCAATCAAATGCTCGAGAAGACTGGAATTTCCTTGAGGGATCGCTACAGGAACGACTACAGAAAATTTTTGTCGTCCTACAAACTTTCATCGGCCGATTTTGAAGCTTTCGTATCTCTCGCAGAGTCCAAAGGCGTACCGGCCGACCGGGCGGCGATTGCACGTGATCGCGAAGACATGGAAAATGTCTTCAAGGCTGAGATTGCCCGATATATTTGGGGTACCAACGAGTCCTATCAGGTGCGATTAAGCGCGGACGATGTGTTAAAACAGGCGAAACGTCTTTTTCCGGAGGCAGAACGATTCTCAGAGAACTTCAAACCGTAAGAGAGACTGAATAAGAAAAGGCGGACCTGCGATGGCCCGCCTTTTTTTTAAGGAGGAAACTAGTTGGAACTGATGTTTTCGAATACGTAGTTGTTGATCTTGTAATTTTCGCCGGATATCTTGATGCAGAATGACTTCATGAGATTCATTCCTCCGGCGTGGTCGATCGCGTAGCGGCTTCCTGATTTGTAAACCTTCTTCTCTTTAATAAGCTTCTCCAGCGTGTCGCGGACGACAGACACGTTCTTCGGTGTCTCTTTCATTTGCAGGCGTTTGGCCACAACGTTGGCAGAGGCCGGCTCGGAGTCCAAACCAAAGCGTAGAATCCGTTCCTCCAGTTCGCTGAATAGACGGGCTGCTTTGCTGGTAGTCTTGGATTGCACTCTTTGTTTGTCCATTTCTTCTCCTTGTCTTGTTTCTCAAATTTCGAAACTTGTCTGGAATTAATACAAATTGCTTGCCAAACACTTAAGTTATTTATTTTCATATCGTTAATAGATATGAGATATGTGGCAATCGGGACAAAATTGTACGATAAAAAGCCAGCTGACTCAATTTGATACATATTGACACTAAAGCGGAATAACCTTATGTTGCGTGCGGTTACAGTAACATACCTTTTGAATAATCATTTACATAACAGGAGAAATATATGCCTTACGATGAACGCCTTGTGGCACCGATGAGAGAAGAACTGACTCGTGTTGGGTTTGAAGAATGGCGGTCGGCCGATCAGGTAAAGGAAGGAATCGGCAAGCAAAAAGGAACCACGCTGGTAGTTGTTAACTCAGTTTGTGGTTGTGCCGCAGGCATGGCGCGCCCCGGTGTTGTACATGCGGTCAACGAAGGTATCAAGCCTGACCATCTGGCCACGGTTTTTGCGGGTCAGGATCTGGAGGCTGTTGCGACTCTTCGGGCGATGCTCTCCGATATTCCCCCTTCGTCACCATCGATGGCGCTGTTCAAAGACGGCGAGATTGTGTGGTTCCTGCCGCGCCACCAAATAGAAGGCCGAAGTGCGGCCGACGTGTCAAACAGTCTCAAAACGGCGTTTGATCGTTTCTGCCAAAAGGAAAAAATCGCCTGACATGCGCGCTGCTGTCCTTCAAAAGACCGGCGGAATTGGCAATATAGAAATTACGGAGGCGCCGAAACCAGACCTTAAAGTTGGATATTGCCTGATTCGGGTCCTTGCGACGGCACTCAACCACCGCGATTATTGGATCGTGCAGGGAAAGTACGCCAAGATACAAGTTCCCATTATTTTGGGTTCAGACATTTGCGGCATCGTCGAGGAAACAGCGGATTCTTCCAATAAAGACCTTATCAAAAAAACCGTGGTCGTTAATCCCAGCCTAAACTGGGGAACCGTAGAAGCGGCACAGGGAAGCCATTATGCTATCTTGGGCATGCCCGAAGACGGCGGATTGGCCGAATTCGTAGCAGTGCCGGTTCAGCATGTATTCCCAAAACCGGATCATTTGTCAATCCAACAAGCTGCTGCCCTTCCCTTGGCAGGTCTGACGGCTTATCGGGCATTGTTTGTCAGGGCAAAATTGACAGAGCGCGATGTTGTTTTGATAACGGGAATTGGCGGCGGCGTCTCCTCAATGGCTTTACGCATGGCTTTGACGGCCGGATGTAAGGTGTTCGTAACGTCCGGTCAGGATGAGAAA
>JAGQUY010000555.1 GCA_020438245.1 Bacteroidota bacterium | reverse complement strand
ACCGCAGTGACCCCATTCAGACCCGATAACCCCAAAGGATCACCCAGCATCCAACGCCCTTCAGCCAGAGTCCAGACACAGTTGGTCACGCCGTTCCGAGTCTTTCCACCAATAATGTAAATTCGATCATGCAACGCAACCATGGCATGACCTGCAACTGGTGGCGGTCGCAGTTTGTTATCTTGGGCTGCAAATCTTTTTCCATCCTCACACATGAAAATGCCAGCAATGGCAACCATAGCCCAAAGAAACCCAAATCTGGATTCTGATAACGCAAAACTCACGCTCCGTTTCCCCTTCAGTTATCTAAATTATTCTATTCCTTAAGTTGCTCTGCAGGCAAGAGTTGCCAGGGGACCTTATCAACATGCCCTACAATTAAAATAGGTCGAATTGCTTGGTCGCACATGTCATCTGACGGAGTATCAACCTAAGGTGCAGGTGACAAGATATCAAACACGACATTCCACCCAACCTCATCGTTTGCTTCCCAGACCCTTACGTAGTGACCATATTCAGTACCTTGACTGTAAGAACCGTACGTAAATCCAAAGTCACCAGCATCGGACACTTCGGCCCCTTTGAACATCTTCACACTATTTGACTCCCTCATCAACGTATCAACCACGGCTCTGCTACCTAGGATAGGCAACTGTCCATTTCGGTGCATTCGAACTTTGGGAGATATCCAGTCTGTAAACTTGTATCCAGGCTTCTCACATGCCCAATTTAGAAGAGTATCGCATTCCTCCAATCGCTCCCGCGTGCTTGAGGCCATTGTAGCTTCTTCCAAATTATTAGAAGATACATCAAACACAAGCGAGTCTAGACTCAACTCGAATGACGGAGTCTGAATTCCAACATCGATATATACTTTCCACGTAGAATCCGTTTGTTTTTTCCATAAAGAAAAATACCAACCCATCGGGGCGGCTCGGGTATCTCCTTTCAAAGATCTAATACGATAAGGTCCGACCAAAAAACCCCAATCACCCGACCTCGCGACCCTACCCTCCGTTGGAGCCCATTCTAATAATACTTGCAGCGGGTATAATGGTGCCTGTCTTCGAACAAGATCTGCCCTATAATTGTGAATGGTTTTGTCGAGCGCCAAAGCATCATCGGAGAAGAACATCAGAAAGCCATTCCTCACACCAAGGTATTTTGTTGCTGCGGCAAATGCCTTTTCATAATGTACAAGCGTCGTTAGATCGTGATTGGCGGATTGGGCTGGCAGATATTCATCTAATAGGACTGTCATAAACAAAAAAATGATACATTGCTTCATAACAGACTTTCTCCTTCATTGCTGACGGTTTTGTAGGGCTTTTTGAATAATTTTCTCAAGCGTGGCGCTGAATTCATCTGGGGCCTCGATCATAATCGCATGTCCAACACCGTTGATGATGGATGCGTCAAACATCGCGAGATGCTTTTTTGCAATGACCATGTCTGTGGGCCGACGGTCTGAGTTGATGCAATGAATTGGACAGGGTACCGACTGCAGTGATCCAATCATATTGTCATTGGCCCAATCAAAGTGGGCCTCTAAAGATTTTCGCCAGCCATTTTTTGGTGAATCTCGGTATCCATCGACAATTTCTTTTAAAGTGGAGTCTGATATATTCCGCACAAACATGGAGCGAAATTGTTCAATCGAAGGGTTTTCAGCCATAGCCATAGCGCCTTCGATAAACTGCTCGATCTCAGAAGTGGTTCGTACGCTTTCGATGTTTTGAAACATGTCCACTGGCACTACAATCACAAGTCTGCTTGCCAACTGCTTAGCTGCTTCCACAACCACGTCAGCTCCCATTGAATGGCCAACAAGAATTACCTGACGTAAGTCAAGAGCGCGGATTACTGACAATACATCATCACCAAACTGGGGAATTGTCCAAATTTTTCGATTGCTTCCAGATTGCCCAAAACCAGGCAGGTCAATTGTGACCACCTTGTACTTTGATGCGAAGTGTTCTTGCTGAATATTCCAGATTGTTCTATTTCCACCCCACCCATGTACAAAAACAATGGCCGTTTCTCCAACTCCTTTCACTTCGAAAGCCACTTGAACTCCGTCGCTTGAAAGAATATGAGGGGTCGTTTTCGTTTGGCAACCGACCATCATCAGAAACAGAACCGCGAAAACTATTCGAGCTTGGCAGAATTGCATATTACATCTCCGCTAAATCCGGTTCAATTTATCATTCATAACAACCGATTATTGTATCTAAACGAAATGGGAAGGAAATAGAGATAGTTCCGCTCCCAAAACGGTTAGACGGATTCAGTGCAGCAAGAGCACGCACTGGTTGTTGGTAAATAGTACGCCATTTCGCTAAGGCTGCAGTTCGATAGTTTCACGTCATCAGATCGTCAGAGTTCATTTAGTTCTCACGGATTGATCTGTTGAACCGTGAATTCAACGTTGAGAACTGGCTGGCTAATCCAGAAACCATCTGTCCCAATAATTGGCTAAACCGCACCTTTCAAGAAAACTGACACTCGATTTATCTAGATTTGTTGTTAATTGCCGCATGCGTCAAATATTCAAGGGCTGTTTCCAAAATAGTATCCCTCTTTTGGGACAGATCAGTCGAAAGAATGCCTATACTGATACCGGGTGGTATACCGACTCCTTCATAAGTTAAATGATTGTGATCAACGACGACCCCAACCGTAACCCGATAACTCCATCCATTTGGCAGTTCTCGCGCGAGAGAATGTGGAAATGCACCTTCGGTTGTATCCCCAATGACAGTTGTATGCGGAAGCACCCTCATTGACAGTACAAACCGCTCTGCTGCACTGGCTGTTTTCTTATTTGTGAGAACGACTATTGCTCCCAAAAATTGTCGCTTGCCGGTTGGTTCAACATACCACGCGTATGGCGATGAAAAATCGTTGTGACGACGGCCGTTTCTCGAATATCCATATGCAAACAGTCTTCTTCTGTCGGCAAATCGTCCTGCCACAGCAACACTGTTGAACGCATCACCCCCGCCATTGTTTCTCAGGTCAATGATGAGCCCGGTCACACCATTCAGGTCCGCGAGCACTTTATCCAATTCACTAACCCACTGATCAATTCTGGCGTAGTCTTTGTCTTCAAATGTAGGTATATACAAATAACCAATCGAGTCCTGCAGACGACCATAATAGTATCTGCCATCCCCGCGCGTAGACATATTTCTGGCAAAATACGTTGTATAAACATTTTCAAAAACAAAGTTGTCTGGCCGACCGGATTGTCTCTCATTGTTTGAAACAAATCGTTCGTCTTCCGTAATAAGATACACGTGCCCATCATTCAATGGTCGGAGCAAATTCTTCATGACATTTGCCAGTTGAGAATTGGGCGTTGCGTGATTGACTAATGCTCTATTTACCACATACAACGAGTCCCAATCTATTTTCTTATAATCAAACAGACTGTAGTGGGCATCGAAGTCCCTCCACAAGAGCTCAAAATTCCTAACGGGTGAATTCGCTGGATCCGGGCCAACTATCAGATCGTTGCACGATACAAATACCAAGAACCACGCTAATCCCATAGATAATACAACTCCTCTAAAATGAGATACCGATTCCAATATTACCATGCCTTTCCCAAGTGGTTGAATCCCAAGGTCCTGTAAAATGAGAGTATGTTGTTCCGATCGAAACCAGAAAACGTAATTTGGATTTCAAATTTCTTGAATAGGTGGCGTTAAATTGAATGCGCTGCAAGTCACTGATGGTGGTGAACTTCGCAAGGTCAAGATAACCGGCAAGAAAACTCTTTTTCGTTGCAGTTGAAGACAGCGCGTCAGTGGTGAGTGAGTAGGGATTCCGGAAAATCCATCCTACCAGGTAAGTTTGGACCTGTATATTGAGTTCATATTGTGGGTGTGCCCAGGCAAACTTGAAACTTGGGCCCAATCCAGTGACAAACTCGGCAACGGTTTCGGATGGAAGATAATTCTCGTAGAAATATTCGCGAAACAAGAATGCACCTTCACCCCATAATCCATAATAGGTCAACCACCGGCCGGTGTCACTGGCCCGCTTTTTCATAAATGTCAGTGTCCCCTGAAGACTGGTGGTTTCAGCTCTGTGATTTCCTTCAACCGGCTGATCGGAAATTGCCGATCTCAGATGAACATTTTGGTAGGTAAGAGTTAAAGCTCCCTGATAACCTCGATGCTTCAAAGAAATTATTAGACCAGGATATGCGCCTGAGCCTGTATACCTTAGAGGAGACGCGAGACGGTCGTTGTTCGCTAAAGTGGTGCGTCCTGCGACTAAGTAGAAGCTGCTTTCCCATTTTTCCTGGGCGGAAGCTAAAGCCGGCCCATCGAAGTTCTGAATTGTCAAGAGAAGCATCACCTTGAAAAATCGAGTCCATACATGTAATGATAAAAACTCTGTTTCATTGTAACTACAAGTGAGTCGTAAGTTGACACCTATATTCACAAATATCTCCTTAGCGTGAACGAAGAAAGCTATACTCGATTTCTCTTTAATACTTGTATGGAAACGAAACGTAAAGACTAAGGGTTGGTTCCAAAGTGCGATTTTAGGGCGATTGGGTAGTTGAGTCGATACAGAGACTGTTGCAATTACGCAAGTCGGAAAAAGCCGGATCTTACTTGAAAACAGGTGGATCAATGGAGAAGCCCAGCTGAAGTAGTAGGTCGAGCTGATCGGTACAAGACCATTCTTCTGCTATTCGATTTTCCTCAAAACGAAGCCACGTTAAACCGGTCGAGTTAAATCTTTTGTAAGTCGGGGGGAAATCTCCTGGTCCGCTGTCTGTACCCCTCACTGGTCCAGCGAAAGACTGCATTGCTATCGGAAACGATCACGGCATCTATCTTAATAAAAAGATCAGGTACATCCTCGCGCATATGTGTTATGACGTTTTTCAGCATCTGGGGGAATTTGCAGGTCCGCCTCAACGAGACGTGTGTCTCACGAAACAGTCAGCAAAAGTTCGTCCAAAATGAGAAGAGATTCTCCGTTCCAGACTCCTACATATTGATCGACGATTTGTTTTACTGTAAAACCCATTGTTTATCTCCATTTCATCTCGGTCAAAATCTCCTCAAGGCGGTCATTGAATTCTCTTGGCTTTTCGATCATTGGATAGTGGCCGGTACCGGAGACCAGTTTCACCACCACAGAACTTTTGCAGTATGCAGCCAATGAATCGCCTTGTGTAGGTGTTATGTCGCTGTTGATAAGATATAATGGCATTTTCAAACCCCGGAGAAGCTGTCGCTCGTTCTGGTATTCCTTCATCACGGATTGAATTGAAGCAATCGAAACCTCTGGATCTGCATTTGCCACGTCTGTCAGCACCCTCTCGATGACCGACGAATCAGTCGATTCACTGAACAGGGTTGCTCGGGATATTTCAACCGCCGTATGGCGGTAGTCTCTTCTAAGCAGATCCATGAGTTGTTCCATTTGGGATAGTTGGGTGGAATCCAGAGCAGTGCTGAGATCCTTGAAGTTATCAACGCCAATGACACTCGAAATACGTTCCGGTAGTCGGTTGGCCACGCGCATGACAATACTCCCAGCCATAGAATGGCCAATTAGCACGATATGATTGAGGTCGAGGAATTCGATTAGATTGACGATGTCATCGGCATACTTATCAAAACTCCAATCCGTTCTGGCTACCTTGGAATCTCCATACCCCGCTAAATCAACGGTGATGACACGATAACTATTCCGGAATGCGTCAACTTGATGTTGCCAGTACGACCCGTTGATACACCAACCATGGACAAAAAGGAGTACTCTTTCACCTTCTCCATACTCACGATACTTGATTTCAGGTGGCGGCGTGGGCTGTGCGCATGAACAGACCAACAACACAGTGAAAATGGCGAGGATGGTTTTCATGGTTTAAGGTTCCTTTATTGTTCAGACTATTTTGAATAATCGGCATTTGACTGATCAAATGGATATTTCCCAATCTTCTCTGTCCGGTGATAAACAGCGGGATGGAAGAACGCTGAATTAAGTGCCGGCAAGTTCTTTGGATCGATGATTGAATTGTTATCAAGCGCTGTCAAGAATTGCAGGGTAAGATTATAAATCGAACAGATTTTTTGCAGTACATTCGGGCTCGGCGGACCAGTTCGCATTCCGGGTACGCAACCCACCACGAATCCCAAGCTCGAAAAATCGGGATGATGCAACGTATCTATCTTGACGAGCAACCTTTCAGAGGAGGTGAGTGATGACAACATCTCAAAATCAGGTTCAACTATACTATCCACTTCTTGGTAAACGTGAAGAATGGGCACTCGAACGAGATGCCTATCGAATTTGATCTTATTAATCCATTCCCGACCGAGTTTGTTGGCGATGCCTCCATCAAGACTGACAAGGGCTTGTAAATCCGTTGAGAGGCCCAGAAGAAAAGCTGACCGGGCTCCAAAACTGTGCGCGACGACACTGATGTGATTGACATCGATCTGGTCTTGTTCCCGGAGTCTGTCGATGACAAATTTTAGGTCTGCCGACTGCTCAAACACTTGCTCAAATGCCTCATCCATCGAGGTCGGTGGCCCGCTAATTCGGCTTTGGGATGGGCACGTGGCGACCACGAAACCGTGACTGGCAAGAAATTCTCCGAGAACAGCGTGGTTGAAGGCTGCTTGAAAATTTCCTTCAGCGATGATGACAAGAGGAAATTGACCCTGAGCCCACGGTACCTGTCTTGATGCGGCCATCGACCTGCTGAACCAGTCATCAACAACATCTTCGAGCACACCTCGTTTGCTCAAGAACTCCTTGAACTCATGTTTGGTAGAATCAGCTGACTCGACCGTCAGCGGAACCAACGTCCTTTCCGTTGCGGTGAGTAGAAAATAGTCGCCATACGTCATTGATTTCAAGCTGTCAAATTCGGTC
>JAGQUY010000554.1 GCA_020438245.1 Bacteroidota bacterium | reverse complement strand
CCGTGTTCGTCCTGCCATTGCTGGTTGTCAAACCGCACGCCGTTGAGCACCGTCAGCATGCGATTTCCATGAAGTCCGCGTATGACGGGCTTGGCTATCCCGTTGCCGGTAGAAAGCACTTGAATACCGGGTATATGCTGAATGGATTCTGTGAGCGTGATGTTTCCCCTTTCCGCCATCTGCTCGCGGGAAACCTGGTCGATAACAAAGGGCGTTTCCTCCGCGGCAGCGGAATACGGCGCCGTGATTACGATCGCATCGGACTCAATCGGAGAAATCTCGAGTTTGACGTCAAGCGAAGTGGAAATTTCCAAAATGGAGACGGTCTTCACCGCACTCCGGTATCCGATGCGAGTGAATTGCACGGCGATTCTTCCTGCGGGCACATCGCGGATGGTATAAGAACCGGTTTCATCCGATTGGGTGCCTTTTTTCAGGTCAGAAATATACACGTGTACATGCGCAACGGGCTCTCCCGTTGTACGATCGGTAATGTGTCCGGTGAGATTATTCTGACCCTGCACGAATGAAACACACGACAATAGCAAAGAAATCATGCGAAGCATGATACTCCTCCAAACTGTGGTGGTGATTGTTGATTCCGTTCGATCGTCTTAGCGATCGGACCTGAGTGGATCAACCGTGCGATGGCGGAGGATGGAAAACCCTGTCTCTTGGATTTGTATATACTTGCAGTAGTCCAGCCGTCCTTTGTTCCTAAGTGCAAAATTGCATATTCAAGCGTTCGTGGATGACCGTGATCCATTTGACAGGTTTCTTGACCAGGAGTTTAAGAGACCTGCCGGTGTCGCGACGTGACTCGTCGTGAAATTCGACGAAAGAACCTGAGACCTGGTTTCCTACTTCTATAAAGATATCTTCATCCTGATCGACCTCGTCGAGGTAAAGCCGGACAGACAAATGTTCTTGAGTCAGGCCAAGAAAAGACGCCGGAGCGGAAAGGAGCAACAAATGCGTGATCAACACCAGGCACAACGTCGTTTGAAAACTTTTCATTCGTTCTTCAGTAAATCATTCGGATGGGTCGCGCCAATCTATCGCTACACAGGTTCATTGGCAAGCACCTTTTTCAGATTGGCGGAGCCGATACACAGATAAATGTATTGATGCCATCCCCGACTTTTATTAAGTTAAAGAACTTTCAATCTTGTTTTCGTCTCATCCGCCCGCTAACAGACGCATACGGTCTACAGCGTCTAGAAGGAGTAGCGCCTATGCTTTCCCCCATACGCTTTTTTTATCTGCTGGTTCTGTATCTTTTATGTGTTGAAAATATTTCCGCTCAACAAGGATACCATTGGATCAATCCTGCCGGCGGAAATTGGAATACCGACGGAAATTGGTCGCTGAGCGGCTATCCGGGTTCGGGAGACACGGCCTATATAGATCTGAACGGAACGTATACTGTTACGTACAATCAGAATTTCGCATCGGTAGCGGCCGTATATCTTGGCGCCTCATCAGGCATCCAGACCCTTATAAATCCCGGCAACGTGAATGGTGCAACCGGCTCCGTAACTATAGGCGCTAACGGTGCTTTCATTCACACCGGCGGCACGTACTCGGCGCCATCGGTACTCAATTACGGGACGGTTCGGTTTATCGGCACATCCTTCAGTTTCTCACCGCGCATCATCAACTTTGACAGTGTTCTTGTCGTGGCGTCCAGCTTCAATTTAAGCGGAGGCCTGTCCAACCATGACAGCGTGTTCGTCCTGACCGGAAGTTTGAACATCAGTGGCACGGATACATCCTACGCCGGAGCATTTCTGGTTTCCTCGGGTGCCACTCTGAACTTCAACAGCGGCACGCATACGCTGGACGCCAGCAGCACGATCACCGGGGCAGGTAACGTTACGTTCAACACCACGGTGAATATGAACGGCACCTACAACATAGCCGGGACGACTTCAAGCACCGGCGGAACCACGACGTTCAATGGCGCTCCGGGTACCTTGATAAGCCTAGGTGACTCGCTTTA
>JAGQUY010000553.1 GCA_020438245.1 Bacteroidota bacterium | reverse complement strand
AAACTGTGAAATCAAGTTTGTCAAAAGGCATCTCATATTCGTCATCCTGTTGGTTCAAATTGCCAACCGAGCTGATCCTTTTTCCGAATCGATTGTACGCCACGTTGAATTCCGTCCCGATTTTCAGGGTGTAAAAAAGATTCAGATTGATCGTGTACGGCGACTGACCATACATCGGCCGGTTCGTTTTCGCCTGCGAAACAACGTCTGAGGAGTAATGAACATCCGATGCAATAAGAGTGAGATTACCAGTCATCCGAAGTTGATCGATGATGGTTTTGCGACCTTCAAGTTCCAACCCGTATAGATTCGCGCTTTTCACGTTGCCGTAGTAAACTTCCGGGTTTCCGCTGAGCCGGTGAAACAATTCGATCGGACTTTGAAATCTTTTATAGAACGCGCTGACGGAAAGCATTTCGCCGATACCGGGAAAAACTTCCCATCGAAGATCATAGTTGAAGATCTTCGTTCGCTTTAAATCCGGGTTTCCGAAAATGGTTCGTGAGCCAACAAAGTCCGCAAAGAAGAAATTTGAGATTTCTCGGAATTCAGGTCTCGCAAGTGTGATGGCAAAGGCGACTCGAATGTTCTGATCTTCTTTCAAACGGTACGTTGCATTGAGTGACGGAAGAACGTCGGTAGTACTAAGTACCTCGTTGCCGTCAATTTTTTGAACGGAATTTTCCACGCGGGCACCCACCACCAAGTCAACCTTTGGCGTGACTTTCCACTCGCTGGAAACGTACCCTGCGTACAATTGTTGATCCCCTTTATAGGAATCGCTATTTCGGGTATTTTCGTAGAACAGAAGACCTTTGCCGTCGAAAAGGGAATCCGCGAAGGCGACTTCGGGTCCCTGATCTTTCAGGTAATTAGGATATGGAATCGAAGGATCGTTGGTCACCACAAATCGCCTGGCTTCAAAGTCGCGATTTTTGTCCAATACGAGACCGCCGACTTTCAAACGCAGTTTATCGGCAGCCTTGAAATCCCAGTTAACCCGGTAGTTGACATCCCGATCCTGCTGATCAGAAAAGAAATGGTAGTTACCGCGCAGATCGAATATCGGTTCAAAATTACCGGTTGCCACGTTCTCCGCATAATGCGTATTTCGTGTATCCGGCTGGTAGGCTCGTGCCGTTGAGTAGCTGACTTCCGCCAGCAATTTCGAGTCCATGAAATCTTTTATGTAGGTGTCATACGACAAATTGCTGGCCGTAATCGTTCGCTGCTGGAACTGGATTACTGTTTGGCGGTAATCGCTTCCGTCGGCTGCATTGTAATAGTATCCCTGAACCGTGCTGGCTGAATTATCCGCCGTGTTGGAATACAGGTTTTTCAGTCCGATTTTTGAGTTGCCGTTCAGTTTGTAGAACACGTTGACCATGCCGCTCACCATGGCACTTGTTTTTCCGGTTTCCACATTGTATAACGACGCAAACGAGTTGGGCTGGAAAATGGTACCCTTTACTCCGTTTTGGACGCTGTTTGAGTAGCTGTACGACCCTGTCGCTACCACACCGAGTTGTCTGTTCTCGCCGACCTCAAAGATATCTCCATAGGACAACGAATACCCTTGACCCGGTAAACTCGATTTAGTTCGGGGACTCCATACGTTTTGAAAATCTTTGACGGCATTGGCGCCGACGGTTTGTGAGATGCGGCCGTTATCTGCCACATCGGGCAATTTTCGTGAGCCATCATCGTACCCAAGCCAGTCCATCTTGCCGCCCGAATACCCAAGGTAGTTTCGACCGGTGACAAGCGTATTGTAACTGCTCGAGACGCCAACCCGGATCGTACGTTGATCGGGAAATTCCTTGGTGGAGATTTGAACTGATCCGCCCGAAAACTCACCGGGTTGATCGGCGGTGTAGGTCTTCTGCACAACGATATTATCAACCACGTTGGAAGAAAAAATATCGAGAGGGGCTTCTTTTTGATTGGGATTTGTAGATGGCAGGGTCGAACCGTTCAGCTGAACATTGCTATAGCGGTTCCCAAGACCTCGGACGTAGACATCCTTGCCTCCTACGATGCTGACGCCGGTTACCCGTTTAAGCGCCGCACCTGCATTTCCATCTGATGTTTTGCCGATCTGCTCGGAGCTTATGCCATCCATCACCTTTGAACTTTTCTTCTGAACCAGCAACAGACCGGTTTCCTGATTGCGCGAGGCACGAGCTTCAATGACAATCTCCTCCCCCTCTATGGCTTCAGGCTTCAGTGAAATGTGCAGGGTAGTTGTGAGACCATCGGTAACATGGACCAATTCGACTTGTTTGCGTTCGTAGGAAATGTAGGTGAAATCGACGGTGTAGGTTCCCTGAGGTACGTTGAAAATAACGAAGTTGCCATCCAGATCGGTTGAGGCGCCGTATTTTGTGCCTTTTAGAATTACGTTACAGCCGATTAGGGGCTCGCCGTCCGAGGCATCTTGTATCTTTCCGGCAATCTTGCCTTGAGCTGCAAGGCCCCCGGTCAGTAGTAAGGCCACTATGAGTCGCAGAATTGAATTCATCTGAAAAAATCTCCTTTGGGTTAGGTTTACCTTCCACGCTGAAAAAATCAGAACCGAGAGCCAAAGTAGGTAGAACGCATTATGTCAGTATTAGAGAAAAGCTATGATTGTGTTTTAAAGTGTTAACCTGATGTTAAAAACGCCCCGGCATCAATGTCGAACTTGGCAGTTCAGATGTGTAAACTCTTCTTTACACATCTGAAAATTGTTGATTTGTTGGTCTTGACTTGAAAGAAATGCTGCGTACATTGTTCCAGGCAGTTGTACAATTCAAAATTCCCCACGGAGGTTACCCCCTAACCTCTGGCTACGATAGAAACCCAGGGCATCCCTCAACCCTGGGTTCTTTTTTTGTATGAATTTCCGGCCAAAATACGTTATTATGGGAGATGGATTCCGATGGTCTTTCCGAAAACGGGCGCCCGTTCGCTGTCTCCCGGGCGTTTTTGGTTCTGCTCCTTTTGGTGTCCGTCTCCTCGGCTCTCTTTTATGTCGAAGCTTCCAGAAAAAAGATCGTTGGTGGAGTTTCTGACGGGGAATATGTGTCGGTTGAAATCATCGGCGTCTACATGGACTCCCTCTCATCAACGCCCGTCGTGTACCTGTTTGAACCGAATAAGGAGATCTATCTGCCTATCTGGATCGGCGCCAATGAAGCGGTGGCCATCCAGTCGGAGCTTGCGGGTGTCAAGCCTCCGCGGCCGCTCACAAACGATTTGTTGAAGTCCGTGATGGAGAAGCTTGACGGAACGCTTGAAGGAGTCAACATTACCAAGGTAGAAGACGACACTTTTTTTGCAGAGCTGATCGTCAGAAAAAAGGACGACGACCAAGCTATGCAGATTGACGCACGGCCCAGCGATGCCATCGGACTGGCCATTCGTTTCAAATGCCCGATCCAGGTCAATCAGGAAGTGTTGAAAACCTACGGCATTTCGTCAGACAGCGACCGGCGTAGGCAAGGCAGTACGAAAAAAAGTTAGTACAAACGAAACTCCGGATGCATTTTTCTGTATTCAGAAAGAAAGGCATATCATGTCGAGACGATTTTATTGGCTGATTGTACCCGTCGTTCTTTTGACGGGCATTCTTGCGG
>JAGQUY010000552.1 GCA_020438245.1 Bacteroidota bacterium | reverse complement strand
ATTCGCAGCTTCATTATTCATGTCCTCTGCAAACGTGACGATAAAGATTTTATATTTCCCTTCATACGCGTGAAGTCCTGACTGCCTGATCAGAGCTCTTACGCTGTTTTCTTCCGGATTCTCCCGGTCCCCGATGTGAATACTGCCACCGCCTACTCGTACCCTGGAATAAAGGCTATCCTCTTTTGTTTCGACAAGGCCCCGCCATTCTTCCGCAGTTGTTGACTTCAAAATGGGAAAATAGTAGTGGACATCCGGATGCTGAAAAGAAGCGACTTTCACGCATGAAGGGCATTGTCCGCAAGCGTCGAGGGATTCAGGTGTTCGAGCCGTACAAAGGATATATCTGGCAAACTCCAACGCAAGTTCTTCGCCGCCGGCACCTTCTTCGCCGGAAATCAGATACGCGTGCGCAAGAAGGTCCTGCTCAAAAGCTCTAATTAAGATCTTCTTGGCATGGATTTGCCCCACAATTCTTGAAAGCATATTCTCTCCAAGTTGCACTTACCCAAATATAATAACAAAAGAGTGGACCACAATAGATTGAATTTATTAGCAACGCAGAGTATATTGCCTCATGAAAAACAAGAAAGTCTGTATTGTTACCGGTGCCTTGGGTGGACTTGGGCGGATCGTAATCGAGCATTTGACGGAGGACGAGCTGACGGTTATCGGCATAGACCATGGCTCTCCCGGGAATACTCCCGTAGACAGAAGCTGGACATACATCCAAACGGATGTATTAAGCGAGGATTCTGTCCACCGAACCTACGAGAAGGTCATTTCTGAATTTGCGCGAATCGATGTACTCGTTAATCTTGTCGGCGGTATCTATCCTTGGTCAAATATTGAAGACGTTTCATTGGAAAATTGGGAAAAGACCATAGCCTTGAACTTGAGATCCGTATTCTTGATGTGCCGAGGCGCTATCAGGCAAATGAAAAAACAAAACGGCGGCAAAATAATCAACGTTGGAGCTCAGGCAGGAGTGAGAGGCGCTTCCCAGGCAGGCCCGTACGGCTCAGCAAAATCGGCGGTTATTAACTTGTCCGAGACAATCGCTGCGGAGGGAAAGTCCTGTAATATTCAGTGTAATGTGATCATCCCGAGTATCATAGATACAGCAGCCAATCGCAAATCCATGCCCGATGCAACCTTTTCAGATTGGGTTCAACCGGCGGAAATTGCCAATCTTATTGGCTTTCTGGCTTCGGACAAATCTTCAGGCGTAACGGGTTCGGTTATTCAGGCGCCGGGCAGGGTATGATCCATCCATCGGCCATCGTCGATTCGGGAGCACACATAGAACCCGAGGTTATCGTAGGCCCATATGCAGTCATCGAGGACGATTGCTGTATTGGAAGCATGTCAGAAATAAAAGCTCATGCTGTCATATGCCGTTATACAACCCTTGGAATGAACTGCAAGGTTTTTTCAGGAGCTGTAATTGGGAGCATCCCGCAAGATCTTAAGTTCAACAAAGAAGTGACCAAGACCCAGATTGGCGACGGGAGCATTATACGGGAGTACGTCACTATCAATCGGGGTACAAGCGCAAAGGGAACAACTCAGATCGGGCGGGAAACCATGATTATGGCATACACACACGTTGCACACGACTGTATTGTTGGCGATCATGTGATTCTTTCAAATGCAGTGAATATGGCAGGTCATGTGAAAATCGAAGACCATGTCGTCATTGGGGGTATGGTGCCAATCCATCAATTTGTTCGGATTGGATCCCATGCGATGGTTGGTGGAGGATTTCGAGTGACACAAGATGTACCTCCATTTTCCCTTGCGGCCGGCGAACCATTAAGATTTTGCGGTCTAAATACTCTGGGTTTAAAGCGGCTTGGGTTTTCGCAATCCAGAATTCATGACATTGACGGCGCATACCGTGTGATTTACCGATCGGGCAAACTGAGAAAGGAAGCGTTGGAGGTTCTGAAGGCTGATATGAGCGGTCACTCAGATGTTGCGGCGATCATCACCTTTTTTGAGTCCAGCAAACGGGGTGTGATTTCAAAATAGAATGAACTTGTTTCTTGCCGGAGTATGCTCTATGTTCGTAAGGTGACACAGGAGGGGCTATGACATCCT
>JAGQUY010000551.1 GCA_020438245.1 Bacteroidota bacterium | reverse complement strand
AAAAGCGCCCCGGGTTTCAGGAAATCTACCGGGATCGGCCAAGCCAACGCTGTCGGAAGTCCAACTGTGATGTTGAAGGAGAGGGGATGGGACGAATGACGAATTGTTGAATGACTTCCCGTTCTCCGGTGAAGGCACTGAGCGATAGCTTTCGCCCGTCACGGTTGATGAGCCAGGTGAAATAAAATCCGGCCGGCAAAATAGTAATGGCTTCGAAAATTCCGGGATCCATGATATCGAGGACGGACTCCCCGATCTTCATTTGAAGAAGAGTGTCCCCTGGGAGAATGCCCAACCGGGTGCATACGCTGTCCGATGAGTCAATGCTCGTAACCACCACCCGGTCATCGGAGAAATCAAACGTGAATCTTCCGGCGGTCGTTTCTTTCCTGCCCGTGTTCAATTTTTCAATGTACTCGTAACCGGCCTGTGCCAGATAGTCCGAATACGGCAGAGGGTCGGTTCCCGCGACATACCGTTCAAAAAAATCAGCGATGGCCGGATCGCTTTCTTCCGCAAACACCTTGAAAAAATCCTCGTCGTCGAAGGGTTTGGTTCTTCCATACCGGTGGAGCAATTTCAGGATCACCTCACGTAAACCGATTTCTCCGTTGGTAAGATCCAGCAGTCGCAGGTCAAGCATCATGGCGGTAAGGGCGCCTTTTTCATAAATATTGCCATACTGATCGCTGTAGGCGTCATAGCTGCCCAGACTTATGTCGACGAGACTCAGGTCGGTTCGAAAGTCGGCTGCACGTTTTATTTTGAGACGCATCCGTGTTAGATATGTTGAGTCATTGATCAGGCCCGCCCGGACCTGCATCATATCGCTGGCCCACTCGGTCACACCTTCGTACAACCAAAGATGTCTGGAGGGCGTGGGGGTTTCGAAGTTGAACGGCTCGATGAGGTTGCTGTGTATATGCAGAGGACTGATGATGTGAAAAAATTCGTGTGCGGCCATACTGGAGGTGACGGTCAGCATATAGTCGGGTGCCCATTCAGGCAAGACGTACAGGGATGACAAATGGTGTTCCCAAGCGCCAAAGATCGGACCGGTATCCTGGCGGTAGTGAAACAGAAAGGTATACCGATCTACCGGCAACGATCCGATAAAATCGCGCGCGGCAAGCAAAATTTTCTTTAAGGGTTTCTCCAACATAGAGGCGTCAAACACCTTCGATTCCGAATAGACATAAAGATCGATGAACGTGCTGTCTATTTTCAGACTCAGCTGGCTAAGTTCTCCGGCCAGGAACGGGGAATCGACCAGTTCATCAAACGAACCCGCTCGGAATATACCGCCCCGTCCGCGGCGAAGCGCGGTGCCGATTTTCCAGTTTTGCGGCGCAATCATTTTCACGTTGATGGGATCTGCCTGATGGCCGTGAAAATAACCCATGACCATTTGATTGTTGATCACCGCATTGGTCGGTTCCAGATTGCTTCCGCACATCGGATTGACGGGGTGATCCACCAACAAAGTATCCGAAGAATCATCCACGCGATAGGTTAGAGAGGCCAGGCGGCGGGAATCGTAAATAACAAATTGATTGATGTTAATTTGCCGGGTTGTCAGGCGGCGGCCGTTTTTTGCCAGCGCGGAAAAATCTTGGATAAAGCGTCCCGGGTCCAAAATTTCATAAACCCCCGGCGCCGTAACGGCAAATTGAAAAACAATGGAATCTTCGGTGATACCTTCGATGTCCAGCGTAACATAAAAACGATCTTCAGCCGTATGAGTTAGGTCGATCGTGTAAGTTTGCTTAAGACCGGAGGCGTCGAGTCTGGGGGGCGGCAGGACTACTATCCAAAGCAAGAAGGTTTGCACAATTATTCTTTTCAAAAACATTGGTCAACTTAAGTGTCCTTTCCAACGATCTCAAGCATTTTGCAACTTTTCCTCTCTTGACCGTTTAAAGGAATAGATCGAAACCGCAAATGTAAATTGACTTTATTGGGCGCGTTGGCTATAATTTACCGCCTTTCGTGTGGCACTGTGCGGTGCTATCCAAAGCAGCCCATCGGCTCTTCGTCGTAACATTCGGGTTATTCTTGTTACGACTCGTCGGAAAGCGCAGTCGTGAGCGGCTGTGTGTACTTGAAAAGAAACAGGTTGTCTTAACATACAGGAGTTGTCCCTATGCGTGGATCGTTTTCCAACCGCCTGGGTTTTGTCGCAGCCGCCGCGGGTTCGGCCGTGGGACTGGGTAATATCTGGAGATTTCCCTACGAAGTCGGTTCCAACGGAGGCGCGGCTTTCGTAATGATTTATCTGGTCTGCGCGTTCGTGCTTTGTTTCCCCATCATGGTCAGTGAAATTGCGATTGGCCGACGAACGCAGCTCAATCCGTACGGTGCATTTACGGCATTGTCCAATTCACGATGGGGCATGGTTGGGATCGTCGGTGTCCTATGCGGGTTTATGATTCTGTCGTTTTACAATGTGGTTG
>JAGQUY010000550.1 GCA_020438245.1 Bacteroidota bacterium | reverse complement strand
CTTGATTCCCTTGCCCTTGTAGATCTTTACGACAGCACAAACGGTGTTGGCTGGGCCAACAACACCAATTGGAAGTCGTCTAATCCGATCGATACATGGTTCGGAGTTACGGTCAACAATGGCAGAGTTGAGGAACTGGTCTTGAAGGACAATGTCCTCACAGGTACGATTCCGGCTTCGATTGGCAATCTGACGGCGCTTACCAATTTGAATCTCCGGCCGGACACACAGAACGGGCAGTTGTCGAGCAGCATACCTTCCTCCATCGGCAACTTGACCAACCTGGTTATGTTGTCCCTTTCCTACAACCAATTGACCGGACCCTTGCCTTCTTCCATAGATAATCTGATCAACCTTGACATGTTAACGTTTGATGCCAACCAGCTGAGCGGAGACTTGCCGTATCTCGGCAGTCTGTCCCGCCTTAGGCATTTCAATGCGACGGGAAATCAACTGACAGGCTCTTTACCCGACATGTTTGCCGGAATGGACAGCCTGCACGACTTCATAGCTCGGGATAACCTGTTGAGCGGATCGATACCTGCTTCTTTCTATCAGGCCACGTCGCTCCGAACGGTTGAACTATCGGGCAATCAATTGAGCGGCAGTTTGTCGGACAATATCAGCGGTCTTGTCAATCTTCAATCCCTCGATCTGTCCAACAATCAGTTGTCGGGCTCACTTCCACTCGGTCTGGGAAGGCTTGAACAACTGACTTCGATGAAACTGCCCGGTAATCAATTTTCCGGGAGCATACCTGACACGCTGGCTCATCTTCAGCAACTGACGGAAATCTTTCTCAATTCAAACCTGTTGACCGGTGGAATCCCCTCAAGACTAAGTGAAATGACTGCTCTGCAGAATCTGAACCTCGGAGGCAACGAACTGACCGGAGAAGTACCTGCGGACTTTGGGAATTTTATGCAATTGACGCAGCTTTTTCTCAATAACAATCGTCTGACAGGCTTGCCGGACCTTTCACCGCTTGTCTCGTTAAATCGCCTGCACGTCGACTACAATCGGTTGACCTTTGAGGACATCGAGCCTAATCTGTGGATTCCGAACTTTCCTTATTCGCCTCAAGACAGCGTAGGCTCCTATCGCGACACGACCATTACCTATGGCGCGCAAGCAACCCTGTGGTGCATAGTCGGCGGCGCCAATAATCAGTATCAATGGTATAAGGACGGTAGCCTTTTATCAGGTCAAACGTCTTCTTCGCTGGCGCTAACGCCTGCCACGCCGGCCGATTCTGGCACGTATAACTGCCACGTCACCAAC
The DNA here is from genome assembly GCA_020438245.1 of Bacteroidota bacterium. Classification (GTDB taxonomy): domain Bacteria; phylum CLD3; class CLD3; order SB21; family SB21; genus JAGQUY01. Next base: position 5,161 of record JAGQUY010000550.1, on the reverse strand, counting down.
ACCGTCGCGACGGATCTCACGCTGTTTAGCCGTCCGGTAAACGTGGCGTTGCGTCGGCCTGTGTTGCACGTATCCATCGATGGCAACGACGGCAACGACGGATCTGTACTATCCCCGTTCAGAAATCTGGGCACAGCGGTCACAAACGCCCAGGCTGGGGACACGATAAAACTCGGTGCCGGAATATGGTCCGAGAGCGTTTCGCCCTCAAAACAACTGACCTTCCTCGGGGGCTATGCACCCGGGTTTGAAGACGCCGGGCGCGACATTCATGGACAGGCAACATTCCTGCGGTCGGGCGCCGGCAATCCGATCATTACGGACAACATGAGCTGTACGTTCGACGGCTTGATCCTCGACGGAACGTCGCAGGGAACAAAAGCGCTCAACGTGACCGGAGGAACCACAACACTGATGCATTCCACGATAACCAATTTTACCCGCAGCGGGAATCAAGGCATCTTGATCGGTTCCGGCGCGGGCGCCGTGATTAAGAACAACACGATCTACAACAACTACCTGATCGGCGGCGGCGTAATCGTGTATAGCATCGTGGTGAACTCGTCTGCGAATGCTTCCACAACACGCATTGAAAATAATATCATCATGCGCAACGACGTGGGCCTGGATAATAATCTATCCGCCTCAATCGCCGACTACAATTGTGTTTTCAACAACGATTTTCTCGATTATGACGGAACATTCAACGCACCGGGCGCCAACGATGTCGGCGCGGATCCCCGTTTCGTGTATCCGGCAGGCGGTGACTTCCGACTGAAAGGCGGATCCCCGTGTATCGATGCGGGAAACCCGGCGGACCCGGTTGGGGAGGAGCCGGCTCCAAACGGTGCGCGGATCAATATTGGCAGCTACGGCGGGACATCCAACGCAGCCAGATCGGGCGTGAATCCCGTGACCTACGTTTCCACAAGCGGTAATGACAACAACGACGGCTCGTTGGCCAATCCCTACCGAACGATCCAACATGCACTTCAAAACGCTCTGGGGGATACGATCAAAGTTGCGGCGGGTACCTATGCGGAAGGCGTCGTCACGACGTCACAAACGGTTATCCGAGGCGGTTATGCGGGTGATTTCCTGGAGTCGGGCCGCTCACCGGCTGTCAATCAAACGGTGCTGAACGCTGTCAGTTCCACGATGTGGTATGACGAATACGGGACGCATGTTGACGGATTGGTTTTGGACGGAAAAACAAATGTGGCATCGACCGGCTTTCATCTCTTGGCGCCGGCAACCATATCGCATTGCGTTGTCAAAAATGTAAAAAACGGCTCCGGGTATGCTCTTGAAGTCGAGTCCAATGCGCAGGTGCTGAACAATACAATCTACAATAATGTTTACGGCGTTGACCTTATCAGTGGCTCATCCTCGGTCGTAAAGAATAATATCATTCGCGCTTGTTCGTTCGGTTTGGTAAACAGCGTCGCCTCCGGAATCGGATCGTACAACAATTTTTTCAACAACGGATTCAACTACGTCGGTTCTTTCACGTCGCCCGGCGTCGGAGATCTTGCGCTCGATCCGCTTCATGTAGACGCGGCGGCCGGTAATTTCCAGTTGCAAGCCGGATCACCGTGCATCAATGCAGGAGATCCTGCAGCCCAGTACAACGACCCGGACGCGTCCCGAAACGACATCGGAGCGTATGCCTTTCAGGATTATCCGCCGGCCGCACCGACCAACGTCACTGCCGCCATCGGCCTGGGACAGGTCAGTTTTCGATGGTTCCGAAATCGGGACTCGGATTTCCTGAGGTATCGTATTTACTATGGAAACGGACCGAATCCCGTCTTTCAGACCGATAGCACCGCGTCGGTAACCGATACAGTACGTTTGTTCTCCGGCCTTTCTTTGGGTTCAACCCACTATTTCCGCGTCAAGGTTGTCGACACCGGGTTTAACGAAAGCGGATTCTCGAATACTGCATTTGTGATTTTGAGCGCCCGAAGCCAGGATTCACTGGTTCTTGTCCAATTTTATGACAGTACGGGCGGGTCCGGCTGGACGACAAGAACGAATTGGAAATCCGCGAGTCCAATCGATGGCTGGTTTGGTGTAACTCTGGCCGGAGATCGGGTTCAGACAATTAACTTGAACAACAACAACTTGACGGGTTTTATCCCTTCCAGTATTGGCCAGCTTTCGGAATTGCAGTTCCTTCAGCTTTATTCGAATTCCATTTCAGGCAACATTCCATCGACTCTGGGTACCATTCCGAATTTGCTTTTTCTGGAACTCCAATTCAATAATTTCTCCGGACTCATTCCTTCTTCGCTAGGTGATCTTAGTGCGTTGACATTGTTGTCCCTTGCGGAAAACAACCTGGGCGTCGCAGTTCCTCCGGAGCTCGGTAACTTGTCGAGTTTGGTTACGCTTGATCTTTCGAATTGCGGCCTTCAGGGCCCAATTCCATCCGAGCTGGGCAACCTGGGAAGCCTCCAAACACTCCGGCTCAATAATAACGCCTTGACGGACACTGTGCCCGCAAACATCGGGAACTTGGGTAATCTGCAATACCTCTATTTAACAGCGAATGGTCTTTCAGGAAATATACCCTCGTCATTCGGTGATCTGACAAGTCTTCAGGAACTTCATCTGGCCGGCAATCGTTTCGATGGACTTCCGAATGTATCGGGTATAAGCGGTCTCAATGTGCTGGACATTGCTTACAACCGTTTTACGTTTGAAGACATAGAACCCAATATTGGCGTCACTACGTTCGTCTATTCACCGCAGGATAGTGTCGGGGATGCCAAGGATACGACCGTAGTTGAAGGTCAAAACGTGCAGTTTTCAGTATCCGTCGGCGGTATCAACAACGTGTATCAATGGTTTCTCGATGGCAATCCGGTCAACGGGGAAACCTCTGCGACAATTTCGTTGGCTTCGTCGGTTAACACCGACGGGGCTTATCATTGTGAGATAACCAACAATCTCGCGCCCTCCCTTACATTGGAGAGTCGTACGTTTACCTTGCGCGTCGCTCAACGACCTGTTTCACAAACAGCGGCCGCCAGCAACATCACAACGACGTCGGCAACCTTGAACGGAGACGTGAATCCGAATAATCTGTCGACCACGGTATTGTTCCAGTGGTCTACAACCACGGCTTTTGAAAACAGTCAGGCCGCATCGCAAAGCCCGATCAACGGATCGTCGTCGGTATCCGTCACGTTGAACTTGTCCGGTCTGTCTGCCAACACCTTGTACAACTGTCGTATCGTGGCATCCAATGCCAGCGGGGCCGATACGTCCGGAATCGTTCAATTCACGACGCTTGCGATTGCACCTGCAGTCAATCCCACGTCTATTCAAATATCCGATGCCAACCCGTTGCCGAACATGTCGATCATCATATCGACACAAGTCAGCGGGAGCAATCCGGCTGTGAAACTGTTTTTCGGAAAGCCGTACCAGAGCACGGGAGATTCGGTGACCATGTCCTTTCAATCAGGGACCACGTATGGCGGATCTATTCCCGGTTCCGCGGTGACCCAGGATGGACTTTGGTTCAGAATCCGTGCATCCAACACGGCAGGGGTCAGTTATTATCCCAGTCCGGCCGGCCGCCAGCAGATCCAGGTAAAGATGAACGATGTGCCGGCTGTAATGACGATCAGTCAATATCCCGGCGGTATGGACAAAGGCCAGTATTTTACGGTCGGGATGTCGGTCAACAACTCATTCGAAATTTCCGATTATTTCGGTCCTCAGCAATTTAAGGACGGGGGACCTTCGAATTGGAGGGCACTGACGTATAACGTCACGTTGCAATCCTTTGAGGATGTCACCACACTCACCGGCGGCAAAGCCTACTTTTTCTTCCAACGCAACGCCGATGGCGTGGAATTTTTCACCAATATCGTCGATCCCACCATAGTAGGCGGAGAGGCGTTTGATGAGACGATTCTGAAACCGGGATGGAACCTCTTGGCCTGGCCGTATGCATTTTGGGCATCCGTCACGTTCCGTGACCAGACGAAAATCGGGCGTATCTGGTGGCGAAATGGCAACAGCAGCTGGGAAGCTGTTACGGCCCTCAGACCTTTCGGGGGTTACATGATTTACAATGAGACCGCCGGTGATGTACCTGTAGGTGACGTTATCGGCTGGTCGCCGCAAGCATCCAAATCGAACCAAGAGGTCTTCGAATGGTCTGCCCGATTTTGCGTGAAGTCCGGAGAATTCAGCGACCGATTCAATGTGATCGGAATCCATCCGTTGGCTTCCGAAGACAACGACGACTTTGACGAGCGTGATCCGGTATCGATCGGCGAAGGAGTGAACGCGGCATTCATCCGGCCGGACAACGAAGCCGCACTCGCGTACGATGTACGGTCTGCGTCGACGCCGGGAAACATCTGGACGATGATCGTCAACAACAGTACGCGTCACGATTTCACAACGGTGGGTCTTGCCGAACACAACCTGCCCGATCGGGTGGATCTCATTGCATACGATATGCACAACGGTCAGGTGGTGTCTAAGGCCGATTTGATTGAAGGATATCGGTTCAAGAATGATCGTCCTGTTCGATTGAGGATTTTTGCGGGCGATCCTTTGTGGGCGGCGGCGGCGCTGTCGGACTTCAAGGCAACGCTTCCGGTCGCGCTCCACCTGGCTCCGAACGTTCCGAATCCCTTTAACCCCAGCACAACGATTCCGTACGATCTGCCAAGAGATGGTGATATCAATTTGACCGTGTACAATATGGTGGGGCAGAAAGTGAAAACGCTCGTCAACTGTCCTGCCACTGCAGGTCATCATGTGGCCGAGTGGGACGGACGCGACGAGCACGGACGGCAGGTTTCGAGTGGTGTGTATCTGCTGCACCTGAAGGCACGGGGCGCAACGGTCACACGAAAAATACTGCTGCTCAAATAGAATTCATTTTGTCCGACCTTTTTGGTTGCAATGGCCGCGCAACCGACCTACATTTAAAAGACAGTACTGGATCGTACATACCTTTTCAGTTTTGCAGTCTTCCGTCTTCCGCGGACTTCTGGGATGGCAGAATTGTGTCTTGCATTGTAAGAATCAAACATCTTTTTTGAAAGGGAAGCGACATGAAATATGTTCTCGCAATCCTTTGGGTTTGTTCCTCAATAGCCCTTTCGGCACAGGAAAAAGAAACGAAGGA
>JAGQUY010000549.1 GCA_020438245.1 Bacteroidota bacterium | reverse complement strand
ACCTCGGCCGTTCTTCTTGGTCCAGACGCCTTTGAGCGCTTTTCGTACGGATTATTGTGAAAGTGTATTTCGAAGTGAGGAGTGGTAATAGTCGACCAGTCCAGCTCTCCATGCGACCAGGATTCGGGCTGACTGTGGAGCGGAAGTGAAATCCACATCAAACTCCAGATGGCTGAGAGAACTATCTTATACACTGGTTTTTCGAAAGCTGACTTCAAGGTACCCGTTGCTATAGGCGGCCTCGGAGGGTTCCAGGCCCACGAAAGAGTCCGGAAGGACAAAGGACCGTAATTGGCTGCCATAACTTATAAGAAGCTCATTGGATCGGGTCATAAGTCTGCACTTTCCCGGATCTACGAAGGGCATCGCAACCGAAAAGCGTCTGGCTTTTCGGTCAGATCCGACTTGGACCGGCTTTTTCATGTAGAGTAGCTTAGAGGGATCTTCGATGGGATACATATCCCTGCTGTAGCGGCGGAGGTTTTCGAGTCCAACAATCTCAAAAGCTGAAAGCTCGGCTGTTCGAATAGGAATCGGGTGAAATGCGGTTCGGATGTTCTCAAGTAGCATTTGTTGGTTCTCGTACCATGTCTGGGTGAATGCCGAGTATGAATCTTCTGGAAGAAGCCTGTTGACAATGATCAGGTCGGTTGTCAGCCCGAAAAGACTGAGGTATGTAAGAGCTCTTTGAGACTCATTGAGAACGATTCTTTCCGGCGTCATTACGAGACGAACCGATGCGGATGCTCTGTTATCAAGAATGTCCCTGACTATCATAAGCCGTTCAAGAATCTGTTCCCAGGCTTTCGCAACGTCTGCCGGCGCAATCACCTTGGATAGAGACTTGGAAACCCTGGAGGCAGGCCTCACAACGGGAGAAATAAGATATTTCTCAAGGTAGCGTGTGATCTTAAGAGCGGAGGAAATCATTTGAGGCAAACTGAGCAACCGAAGGCTGTCGCCGGTGGGGGCCATATCTACCAAGATAACGGCGTACTTTCCCGATTCGTAAAAATCCCGCAGTCGAAGAAGGCTAAACATATTGTCCATACCCGGTATTATTGCCAGTTCTGAGGCAAGTGTTTCTTCTGCACCGAGTGAGACGAGCAGCGAGGACAAGTAATCCCTGATATTGCTCCAATTTGACTGTAATTCATGGTATGGATCTACTTCCAGTACGTCCAAATACTGGCCGAGCTTAGTCACTTCGTTTGCGTGCTCAATTTGCAGTAGATCAGAAAGGCTGTGGGCAGGATCGGTGCTAACTAGAAGACTAGGTAACCCCAAGTCCGAACAGGCAAGAGCGGTAGTTGCAGCATGGGTTGTTTTTCCCACACCGCCCTTCCCGGCGAAAAATATGATTCTTGTTTGGGTCACCTGATTTCGGCCAAAATCCCGTAAAGATCATCCTCAACTGAATTCTTCGGTCTCTCTACAAAACGACCGACCTCACTTCCATGTTTGATAAAAATCACTGTCGGAATACGCTCGACACGATATTTCGTAGTTAGACCGTCTGAATCCCTTTTTGAACGATCCAGAGCATGTAACTCATAAATTACATTATGGCCGGCAAGAAAGTCGATAACTTTTAGTATAACCGGAAGATGCCGCTTTGTATCAGAGCACCACGTCCCCAAGAAAATCAGGATTTTACAGGAATCTATTGTTTCACGTAAACTCTGATTAGGACTTATCCTGGGCATGTAGTTATCGTAGTTTTCTTTGAATTGTGGAAACTCACGAAATAGTTCTTCTTTCCCGATTGGCCCGCTAAGTAGTTTTTCGCCATTGATTACCCTTAGGTGACTTCTTTCCGCTGTGCAACCGACAACAAGAACACTGACAAGAGCGATCCATATCCCTTTCATGATTTACGCTTCCTTCTCTCGGTCACAAATGATACCCATATACTGACTTCATACAATAAAATGATGGGGACTGCTATAACGAAAAGGGTGATCATATCGGTTGTTGGTGTAACAATAGCCGAAACTGTTAGTGCGACAATAACTGCGTGCCGCCAATATTTTCTCATGAAGCGGGAGGATAGTACACCTATGCGTGTCAAGAAAAAAGAGATGACCGGCAGTTGAAAAGTGATGCCTGTTATTAGCATGAAACCGGACACAAAGCCGAGGTACTGGTCGATGTCAATCATATTTTCGATGACAATCCCTAACTCTGCATCAATATTCCCCATCGTAAGAAGAAAATTCAGGGTTATCGGAATGACGATAAGAAATGCAAATGCAGCGCCGGCCAGAAAAAAAACAATACTTGACAGTATGATGGGAAACGCAAAACGTCGTTCCTTTTTCTTCAGTCCGGGCGATATGAATCTCCAAATTTGATATAGAATCACAGGAAGGCTGAGTACAATACCGGCGATCAACCCAATTTGAAGTTTGACGACCATGAGACCCTGAACCTGTGTAATGACGGGCCTCATCAGCTGCATGGGAGGCTTAAGGTCAGGCAATAGAATTGGGGGATTGAGCAGGAATTTGATAATTTCGTTACTGAATATGAAAGAAACGCCCATCATGACGAGGACAATCAAAATCACTTTGATGACGCGTTGTCTGAGCTCTCCGAGATGGTCCAGAAAACTCATTTCTGCTCCAGGCTCTTCTGAATCCTCCTCCGGGTTCGAATCGCTGTATGATTTCATCAGAACATCATTTCGCTGCTTTTCTTTCGATCTTCATTTGCCTTTTTTGGTATCCAGTAAGAGCTTGCGTTTTTGTCAATTCTTTGGTCGAGTAAATCTTTCCGAAAGAGTCGTGTAATGAGGCCAACGGGCGCAAACAGGAGCATATAGATCACGAAGAGAATAATTCTTGAGACGAAATATCCGATAATAACAGAGAGGAACGTGAGACCGTAGTACAATGGATAGAGCCACATCGGCGTGATGGCCGCCAGGAAACCACTCAACGCAAATGCTATTGAAAAACCCATCACATACGTCGACGACTTGTAGAATAGCCAAAACGAAAGAAGTCCTAAAATAATCGTTAGGATTATGCCAAACTTTCTAACCGTCCTTTTATCGGCGTGAATTTCCCTAATTTCAAATCGAATATCGTCAATAATTTGTTTCAAGAAGCCCTCCTAATCTAATTCGAACTCTGTCATCCAGTCAACGTCTTGTTCAATCTGCGGTTGAGTGGTTTTGTCCAAAACATAGTTTCCCAAGACCAATGTATCCATTTCAGTACGCATAAAACAGCGATAGGCGTCCTGTGGAGTGCAGACAATCGGCTCGCCGCGGACGTTGAATGAGGTATTCACAACGACCGGACAGCCAGTTAACCGATCAAATGCCTTTATCAGTTCATAATAGAGACCATGTTCTCCCTCATGGACCGTTTGCAGTCGAGCTGAATAGTCGACATGGGTAACGGCCGGAATATTGGATCGGGGAACATTGAGTT
>JAGQUY010000548.1 GCA_020438245.1 Bacteroidota bacterium | reverse complement strand
AGCGATCCTTGGTGATCTTGTTCATCGCCACGAGATATTTTCCCCACGGCTTCTTGCTGTCCCCGCCGGGAATCATCAAATGACCGATGGAGTAATATGTGGGAATGCGATCCACTATTTCCCATGTGCCCACTTTCCATTTTACGACTTCGGACGTGATAAAGTGGGAGGTGTAAGCAAAACCCTTGTCGTCGAATTCGGTGTGAAGCGGTCCAAGGCCTGACTGGCGGGACCCGGATTCCTTGTCAACATCGCCGACTTCGGCAACCATCACTTGATCATACTTCAAAATGGGAATCGTTTCCACTTCCCCATCATACGCTTTCTCGGCAATGGCCTTCTGCATTTTTTCAAAAGAAAATACCGGAATGAACGGGGCAAGTTTGCCCGACCCTATGATATACTGACCGCTAGGATCAACATCGCATCCGTGCGGAGATTTCGGACAGGGCATAAGATAAATCATATCGGGACAGTCCTTCGGATCAAGCATCATGACCTTGGTCCGTTTTTCCGCCACGGCAGACTGGGTCTTTTCGTTCCAGTAGTTGTGATAATACTCCGATTTCCATTCTTTGGCTTTACCTGCCTTCAAATATTCCTCCGCCTTCTTCCAGTTGACGGCCATGATAAAGTCTTTATCATTCTGACTGGCGTTCGCTTCCAGCAGCGTATAAGCCTGCTCAGAGTTGTAACAGGAAAAGAAATACCATCCGTCGCTGGGGCCCTTGCCCGCATGGCTGAGATCAAAATCGAAGCCCGGTACGAGGATTTGAAATGCAAGGTCCATTTCGCCTTCTTTGCCGACGCTGATAAAGCTCAACGTCCCCTTGAAATTCTCCTTAAACGAACTGATCGGCACGTCTTTTTGAGGAATAGGTACGCTGAAACGCGTGGCAGAAACCACGTACTCGGTGTTGAACGAAGTGAACGGAGAAGCATGGCTACCGCCGCTGTTGGGAATTTCAATGATTTCGGCGGTTCTGAAAGTCGCCAGATCAAGACGGGCAATTCTCGGCGTATTGTTCGCATTGATGAAGAGCCAGCGTCCGTCCGGAACACCCTCTGTCATCGATAATTCGGGATGGTGACTGTCGTCCCATGGAATGAATCCGTTGGATGTCATTAACATATCCTTGGTCTCTTCGGAATATCCGTATCCGTTTTCCGGGTTGACGGAAAAAACAGGTACAACCCGCAGGAGGCGCCCCGACGGAAGTCCATAGGCGGCAATTTGACCGCTGAATCCGCCCGACAGAAATGCATAAAATTCGTCGTGTTGGCCCGGTGCAACATAGACCTTGCTTGCCGCATCGGAGTTCAAGTCTTTCCTGCCCGGACAGCCGACCCATAGAATCGCGCTGAACAGAAAGACCCCCAACACCAGCCCTGTTCGCTTGAGTGTAAGGTTTTTCATGGTTTTTTTCTCCTCTTAATGAGTGTTGTGTGTTACCAATGCAAACAGCCTATTTTACAGCCGCCGCCGCACGGGTTTCTTTATCGTATTCAGATCGAAGATATTCGAGAATCATCATGGCCTCATCCTTCGACACGTTTTGGAATGTCATTGGAGTCAAGTATTGAGCGAGCATTTTTTTCGCTTCCGGATGTTTTTTCAACATTCCTTCCGGGTTTAGAATCATGTTGAGAACGTATTCCGGCTGACGTCTTTTGAGAACATCGTGAAGCGGCGGACCAACCAGCCGGGAGTCAATTCGATGGCATTGATAGCATTTCAGTTCGAAAACTTTTTCGCCCTTTTTGGCCGTTAACTGATCGATCGGTCCCAATTCGAGTTTCGCTTTGATCGGTCCGGTGCCGTGAGTCATTTCGAAATCGGTGAGGCCGTTTGGATTGGCCGGCTTTTTCGTCGGAGTGGCAGAGACTTTTTCTCCATCCCCACCACAGCCGATGTTCAAGAACAGGACGGCTGCTAATGAGAAAACCAGGAGGAACTTCATTGGATATTACCTTTCTTTGTATTATTGGATTTGGTTGATTTGATTTTCGATTTCAATGCTTTTTGGAAGGAGCATGTTGTTTTCCAGATGGACATGCTTATGGAGATCTTTTTCGAACGTGCTCAGTTCCTCGAGACAAAGCCGATACGTTGTACATGCATCCTCCGGCGGTTCGTATCGATTGGTCAGCTCTGCTATCCGTTCCATGGTCCGTCCGGCTCTTTCGTGTTCAAATTCCATTACGCTGATGGGGCTGCGAACGCTTCGGAAGCAGGCCTCCGCACGGGAGGCAAGCCGATCCTTAACCCGGACCAACTCCTGTATATACGGAAACAGCATATCTTCTTCCTTGCGCATGTGAAGCGTCATTTCAATCGTCAGGTCTTCCCACAACTGCAGAACTTCGGCGAGCTCCGGGTGTTGTTTTCCGTGTGCCTGTTCGACCTTGCGCAGATGATTTTGCACCAGCGGGAGTGCACGCCGAACATAGGCATGGTGACTCGCACAGATATAGTCGATCAGCAGATCCAGACTCATTTCGTCGAACTTCTGGCGGGCCGGCTTCACCGATGCCTTCAAACGATCGTATATCTCGTCGCTTACCCGCTGCGTGGCTAATCCTTTCTCTATGCAAGCCTGATCCAGCGTCTTACCGCCTCCGCAGCAAAAATCGAAACGATGTTGCTCTAGAATCTCGGCCGTATCGGGATACTTAATAACCAAGTCCGACA
>JAGQUY010000547.1 GCA_020438245.1 Bacteroidota bacterium | reverse complement strand
TCGAGCGGATCGTCAGGGGCCCAAAAACAAGCGCTTGCGCGCCGTTTTTGGGGAATACGGGCGAGCGTTCGCGCGAGTCTTAGCTCGGGGCGGCTTCCCTTCTTCGGCCGTCCTGATGCTAAAAATAAGTATTTAACAACCCATACGTTTTTCTTAAACTAATCCTAAACATCACTTTTCCAGTATCCCAGGAGTTTCGCACAGCACGCGGTGGTGTTAAGAATTACGGATGACTGTAAGGAGTATTTTACATTATCCCGACAAACGTTTGAGGATTCCCGGGGAGCCAGTCACCGAGTTTGGCCCAAAGCTTCATACGCTTGTTGCGGATATGGCAGAAACCATGTACGCGGCACCTGGTGTTGGCCTTGCTGCGCCGCAAATCGGCGAGTCCTACCAAATATTTATTATTGATATATCGATTGCAGACGAAGCGCCAAGCGATTTACGTGTAAAAAAAAAAAAAAAAATCCTTCATGTCACCCTATACCGTCATTCAGAAAGACGGCAAGGGAGGGTACAGGGCAGTACCCTATCATGAAGTGTATTCGGAGGAGATTACGAAGATAGCCAGACTGTTGAACGAGTGCGCCGACCTCACTGACAATGCTTCCTTTGCAAACTTTCTGAAACTGAAAGCAAAGGCATTGCAAACGGACGAATATTTTGACGCAGACGTGGCCTGGATTGATATGGTGGGGTCACCGTATGACATCGTCTTTGGACCCTTCGAAACTTACTCAGATGGGATAAAAGGGGTGAAAGCGAAATACGAGGCCAACGTAGAAATCATCGATCAGGAAGAATCGGGCAAGCTTGATCTCTACACGAAATACCTGAAAGAGTTTGAAGCCAATCTTCCGGTCGATGAAGTCTACAAATCAAACGTGGAGGGGTTGACGGCGAAATTCGTGATTGTACGTGACATTATTCGGGCCGGTGAATCAGCAACCGGGTACCAGGCTGTCGCAACCAATTTGCCGAATGATCCGGAAGTGCATGCCAAGAAGGGGACTAAAAAAACTTTTTGGAAGAATATGTTTGTGGCGAGGTTCAATACGATCATTCGTCCTGTAAGTGAGAGACTTATCGATTCGAGTCAGCTTGGCTATTTGTCTGACCAGGGATTTTTTCAGTTTGTCTTGATGCATGAGATTTGCCATGCGGTGGGTCCGAGAAAGGTCAAGACGGGTCTCAACAAGGGTCTGCCTGTCAATGCATCTGTTGGACCTCTATATAATGCATTGGAGGAAGGCAAGGCAGATTTGACCGGACTTCACTCCTTGATGTGGCTGATGGATCACGGCGTGGTGGAAAAGGAACGGGAGAAGGAGTTCATTATTTCTTATCTCGGCAGTTTGTTCAGGAGCATCCGATTTGGAACAGCGCAGGCACACGGAAAAGCCGCCCTCTATTCGCTGAACTACTATGTCCATGACGGGAGTGTGACCTATGATGGAAACTCCAAGCGATGGAAGGTCAATTTTGAGTTATTTAGGAAAAGCGTGTCTAATCTGACGGCGGAGCTGATTGTTCTTGAAGGAGACGGCGACCCTGTCAAGCTTAAGGCGTTTTTTGATCGATGGGTAGTTGTAGATCCGAACCTTTCGGCTTCCTTGTCGTCCGTGGAAGATCTCCCTACCGATGTAATTCCAACATATTCGACCAAGTGGGACTAAAACCGAAGGAGGGCAAATTGAAAAAACTGGCTATTGGCCTTATTGCCGTCATTTTGTCGAGCGGATGCAGCGTCGTTCGTCAGGTTGAAGAGGCAAAGAATTTCGCAAAATGTGAGTTCAAGATTGTCAACGTCACAGAAGCGCAATTGGGCGGCGTCGACATCCAGAATGTCCGCAAAGTTTCCGACTTGAGTATCAAAAAAGCCGCGAAGGTTGCGGAAGTTTTGACTTCAAAAACAGTTCCGTTCTCTTTTGACCTGAATTTACAGGTTAAAAATCCCAACGCGAAGCCTGCGGCCATGAACAAACTGGAGTGGATACTTTTTATTGACGACAGGCAAATGATTACGGGTACACTGGATGAGAAAGTCAGCGTGGCGGCGCTGCAAACGGGTGATTTTGGAATCCATATGACCATGGACCTGAAGAAAGTCATGTCCGGCGACTCCAAGGATGCGATGACCAGGTTGATTTTCAATGTTGCAGGTAAAGGCGACGAGCCCACGCACATCATGCTGAAGGTGAAACCTTGGATTGATGTCGCAGGATTCATGTTGGAATACCCCGGCTATATTGACATTCGGACCGAGTTTACGGCCGAACAGGGAAAGGCAATTCAGAAAAGCGCGGGAAAGAAAATAGGCAAATAAAAAAATAGTGCTGAGACGGAACGCCTCAGCACTATCGGTTCTCACTATAAGAAGGGGAATAAGGGGGCAGAGTTGTTATAGGCTTCTCATATCTTTGTGACCTACATGTGGTGCGATGGCTTCAACCAACTGCTGCAGCCGAACTGGCTTGAAAAGCACATCTGCGATCTTCAATTTTTCAATGCGGCCTTCCAAATCTCTTCTTAGATCTTCCATAAAACCGGTGAACAGTATGATCGGGGTTTCGGGCAAAAGGGGCCGAAGGTGTTCTATGACCTGCCATCCACTCATCCCCGGCATAAATAGGTCACACAGTACGAGACCGACGTTTTCTTCCTGAGCAATTCGGAGCGCTTCCCAACCATTATGTGCGATGACGGCATCGTATCCGGCGGAAGTCAGCATTAGGGAGACTGTATGAGTTACGATTTCCTCGTCGTCCACCACCAGAACTTTCCGGGCCTTCCGCCTTTTGTCAACAAATTCATGGTTTGGGGCCGGCCGGGGCTTAAGTTCTCCTTTTCCTCGACTGCGTTTTTCGACCATCTTGTCTCCTCAATTCTTTGGAGGAATCAAAGGAATACTGATGAAAAACGTTGAGCCTTCGCCCAACGTACTATCAAACCAAATTTTACCTCCATGGAGCTCAATGATGTTCTTCGAGATGGACATTCCCAATCCAGCGCCCCATGGATTGCTTTCCGAACCGTCATGCCCCAGCTCAAAAGCCTCAAAGACCTTCTCCTTGTCCTGTTCTTTGATACCCATTCCGGTATCTTCAATGGCCATGACCAATTCATTGTTTTCGATCCACGAGTACAACTTAATGTGACCTTTTGCTGTAAACTTCACCGCATTGGTAAGAAGGTTGATCAATACTTGCTTGATTTTTGTATAGTCCACATAAACGGACGGCAGATTGTAGAGCGTTCCAAAGTCGATAGTCAAGCTGGTCTTATCCAACTTTTGGACATAGCCCAGAATAATATCATGCACTTCTGTGATGAGTTCATTGAAATTTGTCCACTCCCGATGGACAACCAATTTGCCCGATTCCGCTTTAGAATAGTCAAGAGCTTCATTCAGGATATCCAACACGTGTTTTGCCGAACGGTCAATTCGCTGCAGCATGGATCCGACTTCGCCCAAGTTTTCTTTCTGATAGAGATTGAGGTAGTCAATGGTGCCGATAATAGAAGACAGCGGATTGCGAATTTCATGGGATAAATGGGAGATGAAAGAGGACTTTTGGTGGTTAGCTCGGCGCAACGATTCCGCATGAGAGGCAACCAAGTCGTCGATTTGTTCTGAGAGGTGAGCCCCATCCAAAATCAGAAGGATCTGGTCAGTGACGGCTTCAAGTAGACGGGTATCCGTGCCTTCGAATGGGCTTTCTGAAAAGGCGAGCAGGACGTGATCGTGATTGTCCCCTTTGTGTAACGGCATTGCCAGTGCGTAAGGATATTTTTTCAGAATCGCCTTTTCGCTGCCGCAAAGGCTGGATGCCTCAGCTACTGTCCGGGCGCCGGCATTTGCTCTGGCTTCAGAGGCCAATCCGGATTGTTCGAAGAGCAGGGATTCCACAAGTTCCTTGATCTCTTTTGGACAATCCGGATCGCCGCTCGCTTTGAAGCGTTGAAAATCAATCAGGGCACAGACATCCGCACAAAGAGCCGTCTTCACGGCGCCAAGCATTAGCTGGGCCTTTTGGCTGACAGCGCTGTCTACGGCGGCTGCGGTGGCAAGGCTCTGATATAATGCAGCCACCTTTTCGGGAAACCGAGCGTGTTTCTGACTGATTCTCGATGCATTTTCGACAAGGCGATGTCCAGCTTCCGGGTGTTTCGCGCAAAATTGATCAAACGCGTCCTTGGTTAGCTTATACAGCCTCGAGGGCTCTATCGCCTTGACGATCGTTGTGACCGGCGCTGCATCGAGCAGCGATTTTTCGAGAATGGACTCACCGGCACGCGCCTCAAACACGCGGTCATACTCCTGATACCGGTTTCGGATTGCTACTTTTAGAGACCCCTGCGAAACGAAGTACAAAGAAGGGGATTCTGACTTCTCCAAAAGCTGGATTTCATCGAAAATGCAATGTATGGTTTCTAGAAAACTTGATAGACTGCTGATTTCGTCTCCACTCAGTCCCGCTAATATTTTAAAATTGGCAGATAAGGCGGGCTGCTCAACGCGGGAAGTCGTTGAAAGCGGAATGGTAGCCTTGGCTTGCTTGGAGCTGGGCGTTATTTTCAGGCTGGTGTGTTTTTTTTCCAAATGAACCGCAAGAGAACCTAAATTGATAGGTAGTTATACTTATTATTGCAATTAGCATGCCTCACTTATCAACATAAAGAAGACGTTATTTAATATATATTTAACAATCAGACCACACGCAGTGCGTCA
>JAGQUY010000546.1 GCA_020438245.1 Bacteroidota bacterium | reverse complement strand
AGCCCGTTGGATTTTGAAAAGTCGGGATGGTGTAGATCAACTTCACTTTTTGTCTTGAGAGGATCGTCTCCAGGACGTCCATACGCATTCCCTGATCATCCATCGGTATCCCCAATACATTGGCTCCCACCGAGCGGAATGCCCTCAGTGCTCCCCGATAGGTCATTTCTTCAGTAAGCACGGTGTCACCCAGGTTAACCAGGGTTCTCGATATCAGGTCGATGCCTTGCTGTATGCCGCTGACCACCGTGAGATCATCTGCATGGACGGTCATACCCCGACGAATCAGAAATCTGGGTAAATAGTCCAAAAACGGACGGAATCCCTGAGTATCTCCCATTTCGAGCAGATCCACTCCATATTCCTGAATGGCTTGATAGGTACAATTCTGAAATTCGCGAAGTGGAAAAATGTGTTTATCCGGAACCACTGAAGAAAATGCAATGAGCTTCTCCGGCTTTGTGCAGGTCCGAACCACATTCTCCAGGGCCAGCATCGCGGAATCATCGATGGCGTTCCAATTTTCGGCATAGAGTCCCTGAAATGAAAAATCCTTCTCGGAGGAAGCGGTCTCCTTCGGAGTGGCATATTTGCTGACGAAGGTACCGCGGCCAACCTCCGAATAAACCATCCCCTTCACTTCCAGCTCCTGGTAGGCCTGTACAACAGTATTGCGATGAACATTGAGCGAGACGGCAAGGTCTCTTGTAGCCGGAAGCTTTTCCTCAGGTTTCAGGACGCCGTTCTCGATCAGTGAAATAATTTTGGATTCAATCTGCGCGTACAGCGGTGCATCGGTTGCACGACTAAGCTCAAATACCATTGGATACCTCGATGTTATTTGAATTTCTCCAAGAGAAAATATTTTCTTTCGTCACGTGCAATTGGTTTCTGTGCTGCTTAAGTGCAGATCGCGTTGCTTGTTTTGAAGTTATCACGCCTTGAAATCATCCTTTTGAAGAATGAGCTTTCCAGCTTTGGATATTTTGATGAAAGGATTCCAGGCGATTTCCCACGGATATCCGCTTGGATCCGCGAAGTAGCCGGATCGACCTCCCCAAAACGTATCTTCGGCCTGCTTCAAGATCTTTCCACCGGCTTGCCTGGCGATCTCGAGTGTTTTCTGTACATCTTCTTTGAAAGGCACGTTGTGCGAAAGCGTTATACCTCCAAAGTCACGTCCCAAGGCCTTGATATTTGCATCTTCAGCCAAGAGCCTCAGCGGATACAATGCCAACACCATACCGCCCATGTCAAAAAAGACAATGTCGCCTTGTTCCTTCCAAAGGTTAAAACCCAAACCGTCCCGGTAAAACATCAGTGACCGTTTGAGGTTTCTAACGCCGAGCGTAATAAAATGAATATTGGAGGTCATAGGTTTATTGTTCCCTCCAGATAGGTAACGGCCTGGCCCGCAATATGCACGCGGCTGTCAAGGTTGTCGCAAAATAATTCTCCGGTCCTTTTTGAGATCTGTTTGGCGGTCAGTTTTTGCTTTTTCAGGGTATAGGCCCAGTAGGGAATGAGTGTACAATGCGCCGAACCGGTCACCGGATCTTCGTCGATTCCGGCGCCCGGTGCGAAAAACCGCGAGACAAAATCAACCGATTTTCCTCTGGCGGTTACGATGATTCCCAACGTATCCAGAGACCGGAGACGCTCGAAATCAGGTTGAAGCGCAGCAACGTCGTCTTCGTGGTCATATATCGCCATGTAATCACGGGCTTTGAGGACTTCGCGAGGGACATGGCCAAGCCCTTCAATTAAGGCGTTAGGGACCGCGCAACGCTCACCCGGACGGGAGGGGAAATCGAGACACATTACGGAATCTTCTTTGGAGACAATAAGCTCGCCGCTCTGGGAGGTAAACGTAACAGAGATACCCTTAAAATCCATATGATTAAAGAGAACGTGTGCGCTCGCCAGAGTGGCATGCCCGCACAAATCCACTTCCATTGAAGGAGTAAACCAACGAAGTTGATAGGCGGCACCGTGTTTGACAAAGAAAGCGGTCTCACTGAGATTATTTTCGGAAGCGATTTGCTGAAGCAAATCATCCGGCAGCCAGTGATCCAAAGGACAAACGGCGGCCGGATTGCCCTTGAATACCTGATTGGTAAACGCATCTACTTGGTACAAAGCCAGTTTCATAATATTTCCTTATAAAAGGGTGACAACATCTCCGATGCTGATCGAACCGGATTTGTCGTGATGAATCACATTCTGACCAAAAAGAACGCCCCCGGATTTGTCGCGGCGATACATTGCTAGAGTTTTCAGCGGTTCAGTCGAAGTTTCCCCGGTTTGTGGGTTGATCGTTGTAACAACGCATCGGGCACATGGTTTTACGACAGATAGAGCAGATTTACCGATCCGGATTTTTCGCCAAGTATCCTCTGCATACGCTTTGCATCCGCGTACCACAAGGTTGGGTCTGAACTGCTCCATCATTATAGGAATCTGGAGACGTGAGTTTAATTCGTTGAGAGACTCCTCTGAGATTAGCAAAAGGGGGAACCCGTCTGAAAAGGAGGTATGATCGTTGTCCGATGCGTACGTTCTGTCGACCGGCCTGGAGAATTCTTGGTTGGCGTACACCAGACGGCTCGTGCGTCCCAGATAACCGGAGAACCACTCCGCGGCTTCGGATCCGCAATCAACTGCCGTGCAGATATCATCCCAAATCTTCACTTGCACAGGCCGGTCGGGCTGAATGAACGGAACGATCAGCGGGTCCTTATTCGGTGCGTGGACGGTGAGTCCGCCATCCTGAATCTTCGGCATCACCATCCGCAAAGACCGTGCGTCTCGTTGTGTCAGAACTACCCCGTCCTCGCCGACGATCATGAACCGTCTGTCGTGTACCGGGCCCAGGCGATCTAGCTGCAAACGGTCTACTTTGACACCGGCACAGGCCTTGATCGGGTAGACGGTGATGGTTGATACGGTTATCATTGCAAATCCATAATTCTATCCATTCCGCGGACAAGTCCGTTTACGTCGAGAACTTTCTTGGCGGCCAGTAGCGTGCCGGCCACATAGGGCTCCGCGGTATTGAGAGTATCTTGGGTTATCCGAAGACGCTCTCCATTGCGTGCGAAAATGACTTCGCCCGAAGATACGAATCCGGGTGAACGAACAGAATGAATTTGCGTGCCTGAAACGGTAGCCCCACGGGCAGCCGAAATGCCGTGTGTTTTATCAATGGGATGTCCAATTGAAGGATGTCCTATTTCACCCAGCCGATACGCCAACTCGCGGGTTGTTCCATTGGGCGCATCCGGCTTGGAAGCACTGCCATATTCGAGAATCTCATAGGAAGGCAAATGCTTGGCCGCCATCAGTGAAAACTTCAAGAGGAGCGCGGCAGTCAAAGAGAAATTGCCAGAGGCGATAACACCAACCGACTGATCCTCTGCTGCCTTACCGATTTCATCGTAGTCCTTGTCGGTTAATCCGGAC
>JAGQUY010000545.1 GCA_020438245.1 Bacteroidota bacterium | reverse complement strand
AGAATTACAAGGATTTTTCGGGAAAGTCCTTGTAATCCTTCGGATTACCAAGCGGTGGATACCTGACATTAGTCATTTCGTGACTTTCCTTGTGGTGCTACATTTCGTCAGCCAGTCTCCGATTGAATTTCAATAAGTGACAGTAAAGCTTGATTTTGACCGTCACGAACCGCCAATGCAAGGCCAAGAGTGAATTCGAAGTTTTAGACACGGAAAGGAACAGCGCAATGAATAACGTATTTCGATCAGGAAGGGATTATTTTCAATTTCTTTCGATTGTTATGATTTTGGCTATTGGATTGGGACGAGGTGCAGTCGCTCAGGAGGGGCAAAGGGAAGAAGAACCTGAAAAATCCTTGAAACCACCGGTTATTACGGGATATGCCCAAATCAACTATCTTCAGTTCGTAAAAGAACCGAGCAAAGACAAAGAGAGCGGCTTCGAGATAAGCCGCGTACGTTTTGCGTTTGAAGGTGAAATCATTCCGGAAAAATTGGAGTATGCAATCGAATTCGATCCACAGGGCACACCAATCCTTGATGATACTTATTTGGATTATATGTTCTCAGAAAAAGCACGATTTCGTGCCGGCCGCTACAAAATTCCTTTTGGAGCTGAAAACCCGACGGGTGAGGACGAACTGACATTTATTGAAAAGAGTCGCATTGTGGAGTCCGTCTTTTCGGCAAGAGAAGTCGGCATCGGAACTCTGTTTGATATTTCCAAACTGTCCGGCGACGTAGGGTATTTTCAGAAAGCAGAAGATGAACATATTGAACGAGACGTCATCGGGCATTTGGGTATCAAGCCATTCGGTAGGCTACTGGATGTCGGTGCATCCGGATATTTTGAACACATCAGCACCGATTCGACCCGTTTTACGATTAATCGCATTGGGTTGGACGGGACCATTACGGCGGGACCCATTCAGCTTCAGGGTGAGGCCATTTTTTCCAAAGGAACTGTCGAGGACAAAAGGATTGATGCCTTTGGATACTACGGTCACGTTCTGTATAGCCACGAGGTTGGAGATACGCCGGTATCTTGGGGACTCCGATGTGAATATTATGATCCCGACCGTAATGTCTCCAACGATCATGAATTCAGGTATATCATCGGATCGACCGTCCAAGTTCACCCTCAAATGCGATTTCAGATCAATTACCAACGAATCGTACAGGTTACCGCCGGACCTGATGATGTTCAAAACAAAGTCATAGCGATGTATCAATTCAATTTCTAGAGGCAAAATGGAAAAGATAAAAAATTGGGTTTGGATTGTAGCGGTCGGCGGGCTGAGTTATGCGTCCTTTATTTTTTACGGATATCAGGAGCTGGACGAAATAATCAATCAGCCCGCTTCCTGGTTTCTGGAAATTCCGCATATGATCATGATTACCTTTCTTTTGGTGGTTTTGCCCTTTGCGGTATACAATATTTCACGCAGCCTAAAAAACGATGAAGAATCGGCTTCATTGTGGAGACGATTCAGTGTGGTCTTTGTGCTTCCGTATATCGTTGTAGTGACCTACATCGCTGCGGAATGGTCTGAGATTGAAGAGGCATGGCTGTCCTGGCTGACGAAGCCGTCGCATTTTCTTATTGTATTGATCAATGGTATTTTGATCCCGGCGATCTTGTGGGTTATCGTCAAGAACTTCATCAGGCTTTGGATAGACAGGGAACGTTATCTTCGACGAATTGAAGAACTAGAAAATGAGTTACGGTCTTTTGTCCATCCGGAAGTATACAAACGGATTTATGAAAAAACCTCTTTGGAGGAAAAGGGATCCTTCAAGATCATCATGGCCGACATGCAAAGTTTTACGCGTTTCTGCGAGCAGCACCGGGCACGGGAAGTCGCTGAACTGGCGAACGAGTTCTGCGATTTGATGGACCATTATATCAAGCAGGTTGGCGGAATCACTCTGTCCTATGCCGGCGATCTGGTATTTGCTCTTTTCAACGAATCAGCGGACAGCGAGGAAATTTTGAAGACCGGCCGGAGCATGCAACGGGCCTTCCAATCATACGTGAACCAAAAGTTTCCGGGATGGGCTACCAATTTGAATATAGGTATTCATTTCAGTCATGATATCGTACTCGGAACAATCGGGGGAGTAAGCGCTCAGAAACATTTCACAGCGAACGGGTTCGGCATCTGTGAGGTTTCCAGAATTTGTTCAGAAGCGGCCAACGGGCAGATTTTGGTGTCTGAAACTTTTTTGAAAACGCTTCCGGCAGCGCCCGGACTCCGCGTCAAAGAAGTGAGTTGGAGCAAGCCTCCAAAAAACATTGAAAGACCTATAAAAATATTTGACATCCAACGAGAACTCGTCGCCGCGTGAGTTGTATTCTGATTGGCGAACAAAAAAAGGAAGGAATTTGAATCCTTCCTTTTTTATTTAGGTCGATGTCGCTCTTAATGCGACTCGAATCACAGGGTCATTTTGAACCGCAGCAAGTTCCTTTGCCCGACATGCCGGCCATTTTCGGATCACATTTATCCTTTACGTCCATGTGTGTCATACCCGCATGCCTGGTGCAGCCCTTCAACTCGCAAGCTGTCTTGCAGGAATCGGTCGGACAGGCGGCTAAATCATGCGGACAACCGGATTTCGACGTATTTGCGGCCATGGCCATGCAACAGGCTTCAGATTTTGCTGCTTTTTGGATACGCGCGGATTCGGAGTTATCGTCTGTATCCGTGACACTGCAGGCCCAAAACAGTAAGACAATCAATGGAATAAGGTATTTCATAGGTCCTCGCTATTTTTCCGCCTAATCTAATTGAACGTATGCTGCGAAAAAATGACAGCCGTCATGTGCCGTTCGGTGTATTTCATTGACAGCTTGGGTTGCAATGTCTTACTTTAGCGGCGTCACAGTAAGTGAGGGAGCATGTCGATTCAATACACGCTTGAAATATTGGGTACATTTGTATTCAGTGTTTCAGGGGCACTGGCCGCGAGACATCGCGACCACGACGTCATAGGAATTTGGTTCATGGGGTTTATCACCGCCATCGGCGGAGGCAGTTTGAGGGATATGCTGCTTGGTAGTTATCCGTTGGTTTGGGTCAGCGATATTACGATAATCTATGCGATCCTGGCCGGTATCGTGGCGGCTCTGCTATTCATGAATTTCCTGGTGCGCTTCGGCAGAACGTTCATCGTTTTTGATGCGTTCGGTATTGCCCTTTTTACCCTGGTTGGCACCGAAAAAGCATTAAGTGTCGGAGTGCGACCCGAGATTGCGGCGATTATGGGCGTATTCACCGCCGTAATGGGGGGCGTCATTCGCGACACGTTGACCAATGAAGTACCGGTGATTTTTCAGAAGGCCCTGTATGTCACACCCTGTTTTGCCGGCGCGGTCATCTATCTGTTTCTCGGATATTTCCACGTCCCGAGGGATATCAATTTTGTCACATCATCCGTGGTGATCGTGGCCATTCGCCTGTTGGCCGTCAGGTACAACTGGTACCTGCCTGCGATGGGAGCGGGGGGCCGCCGTTCACAGTAAGCTAGAGTGCTCCCTCCTGTATCCTGTCGGGTTCTCGATAAGGCTGAAATGGAATAGTCAGCAAATTGGCAAGTGAGTCATATTCGGCAGGCAATGGGTGGGTGTTGATCCCATACGTCAACTTTAAGGAATCACCGATTTGTGAAAAGCTCCCGAAAATACGATCCCAAAGGGAAAAAATATTTCCATAGTTGGTGTCTGTATAGGGCTGACGAAAGTGGTGATGGACTTTATGCATATGCGGTGTGACGAAGATCAGGGAAAGCGTGCGGTCCAAACCCTGCGGCAAGTTGATATTCGCATGGGTCAGATGTGCAAAGAATACAGACAGTGATTGATAAATCATTACCACGCCCATCGGCGCGCCGACAACGAAAACCGCGAGTATCGTAAAACTCACACGAAAAAAAGTCTCGCCCGGATGGTGTCGCAGTCCGGACGTTACATCGATCATCGTATCGCTATGATGTACCACATGAAACTTCCAC
>JAGQUY010000544.1 GCA_020438245.1 Bacteroidota bacterium | reverse complement strand
TAACTGGCAATTGACGCCATCAAGCCCCGAGGATCGTCCCGATGCACTTGTAGAAGATGTTCGACGTCTTATCCCTGTTGTCGAAAAACTCTCTCTATGATCAGAAAGGCCATGGTTCTGGCTGCTGGTTATGGCTCCCGAATGCGCCCCCTGACCGATCATACCCCAAAACCCCTTTTAAAGGTTGGTAATCGCTGCCTTATCGATTACTCTTTACAGATGCTCTCCAGAGCCGGAATAAAGGAGGTATGCATCAATCTGCACTACCTTCCAGATCTTATAGAAGCGTACGTCGGACGCGGACAGCGTTATGGACTTGACGTACATTTTTTTCGGGAACCCGAAATTCTCGGTACTGGCGGAGCAATCAGGAACGCATCCGACTTTTTCGGCAACGATGATTTTATTGTAGTAAATGCGGACGTCATTACGGATCTCGATTTGTCAGCAGTGGCCGATTACCATTTGACCAGGGGCGGTCTGGCCACCATGGTTGTCCTTTCTACTCCAAGTCTTCCCGATCGCAATGAGATTGCCGTTTCTTCTGAACAGCGAGTACTCTCTGTTTTGGGCGTCCCTCGATTACCTCATGCAAAAACCACCAGAATCTACACGGGAATTCAGTATCTGACACGGCGGGTATTTGAGTATCTGCCGGAGGGCTCCAGTTCAATTATTGAGTCTTTTTATCAGCCGGCCCTGTTGGCCGGAGAGTCTATCAATGCCTATCTGTTTGACGGATATTGGGTAGACTCCGGGAGTCCCGAATCCTACAATCAGCTTCTATCCTCCCCTCCACCGGTTTCTTAGATTCGTACGGGCGCGGTTCCGCTTCTTACCATAAAAAAAGGGAGTCAGGCAAGAGCCTGACTCCCCAAAGAAAACAGCTGCAGCAAGAACTAGAAGTTCACACCAACGGAGAAACGGTGTGTCGCTCCAAGAGCGCCCATATCAAGAAATCCGTAATCAACGGATGCACCGAGTTGGTCGTTAAACTTGTAGTTTATTCCTGCACCGAAAGTCATACCCGCTTGGGATGCACTTCCGGTCTTATAATCGCGGTCCTTCTTCAGCGCTGAGGTGAAACCACCACGGACGAAGAACATGTTTTGGAAGCCATATTCAGCTCCGAAGTTCGTTCGGCTGACTTGGAAGCTGTTGATATTCTGTTCCAATGTTCCTGTGATGCTGTTTTGCTCATCTCTCCAAACATCCATCGTTGCACCGAACGCAACGGAAGCAGGCAATTCAAAGGGTTCCGAGCCGTAGCGAAGGAACGCCGTTTGACCTGACGCGTTGTTTACGGTAATGGTCCGGAGAAGACCATCTCCCTCATATCGGCTCTGCCCACCGAGATTCGTTGCTGCAAAGGCCAGCTTCAAACCACGGAAGTCGGTGTTGTACGTAAAACCGAAGTCAAACGCAACTGCCGTGGCTTCCACGAGGTCGATTTTCGAATCGATGAATTTCACCGTCATACCGCCGCTTACGCGATCGGTAATCTGCTTGGAGTACGTAAGACCGAAGGCCAGTTCGTAAGGTGCGTATGTTCCAACGCCACCTTCCGGATTGTCGACGGTAGTTCGCGTAATATCGCCGTAGCTCATATAGTTGAGGCTTACTCCGAACACACCAACATCGCTCATTGGAAAAGCCAGCGCGGCGTAGTTCGTTGAAATACCGGCGAAATGATTCAAATACGAGAAGCTGAAAGACGGCCCATCAATCAGGGACACGTTGGCAGGATTCCAATACATGGCTGCCGCGCCTGATGAATGTGTTAACCCCGTCGTTCCAAGGGCGGTTTCTCGAGCACCCATCGGAACCTTGAGGAACATAAAGCCCGCTTCGCCGCGCTTTTCCTCGCCCGCAAACGCAGACACGGCATAAAGCAGCGCTAAAGCTGTGACTAAGATCTTCTTATTCATATGGTTCTCCTTAAGAGTTTCTTAATTGATTCGGGAATGCCGGTCGTGAGACCGATCTTCCGGGAATCATCTGTTCGTTTAACGGATGTCTGGACCATTGATCTGGACTTCTTCCTGAATAATGGCAAACTTCACGAGCTTCTTACCAACACCAGGTGCTTCAACGAGAGCGACATACATACCGCTGGCAACAAACTTACCATCGGTATTCTGCAAGCCCCAACGTTCACTGCTGGTACTGGCTGCTGCAGGTGTACCTGTCAGATCCAAAGGATTGACGTTGGTACGATCGTTGTTTGAAGTGCTGTTGTGGTTTACTACCGCAACCAAATCACCGGCGACCGTAAAGATCTTGATGGTGCAGGTTGCAGGCAGATTCGTGAATTTGACCACTTTGTTAAACAAACTCGCCTGATAGGCTTCTGCGCGGCCATAGTAAGGATTTGGAACCACTTTGATGTCATCAAGTTCTTTCTTGAGATCTTTCTTAGCCGTGGTTACCGCATTTGCAGTGGTTGAGAACGTGAACTGATCGGCAGTCGAGTTTACGTGATTTGCAAAAATATGGAAAGTTCCGTCATCAGGGATTTGCGTGTAAATCGTATCCCTTTCTGCAGCGGTCAATCCACCGGCAACAGCCGCCTGCAATAAGGCGTTCCAAGCCAAGCCTGCTGCATTGCGAGGTGCCATATCCATGGCGTATAGCGACGGTAAACTGCCGGTCCCTACTCCGAAAATGGTCGGATCACCGGCGCCTGCATCGTAAGGTCTGTTCGTTGGGTAGACATAGCAACGAATTGCAGGACCAGTACCATCTCCACCAAGGGAGTTGTCAAGGAACCATCCGTT
>JAGQUY010000543.1 GCA_020438245.1 Bacteroidota bacterium | reverse complement strand
GTCCATGGAGGCATTACTATTACCGACCCGATGTTCGATATATTTATGATGTAAAAACAACTGGGTATGAGTCATCGGGATTCTTTGAAACAGACAGAGACTCTCAGTCTACTTTTGGCACGGATGTGAGCACGGCTTCCTACTCTTGGATTCGAAAGGTCATGATGGCATCCGATCTCGTCGCTTCACCTTCCCTGGTAAAACGTGCATCGCGGCCGGAAGAATTCATCAATTACTTTGACTATACGTATCCATCGCCCGACTCCGAGGATTTTTCCATCACGTCCGACCTGTCTCCGTCGCCATTCGATTCAGCGAGTCAGCTGCTGACGATCGGGATCAAGACGCGCTCCCTTCGAAGCGATGAACGAAAACCCCTCAGGCTTGTACTCGTCGTTGATGTCTCCGGATCTATGGACTTGGACGGCCGACTGGGCCTGGCAAGACAAAGCATCAACTTCCTCCTCTCAAATCTCAGTTCGTCGGATAAGGTCGCACTGGTGACCTATGGCACGAGCGCAAAGATTGAGGCCGACTTCTCAGATAAGTTCGACAGCCTGCGTACCTTGCTCAAAAACATTGAAAGCGGAGGATCGACGGATATCGGCGAAGGTTTGAGAGTGGCGTACTCACTGGCGGCAAGACATTTCCGAAGCGATGAATCATACCACGTGCTGGTCTTTACAGACGGCGTGGCCACCAAAGGACAAACTACTTCCAAAGGACTGTTGGATATCGTCAAACGCTATGGCAAGAAAGGTATTCGCCTGACGGCGCTGGGACTGGGCGGAGTTACGTACAACGACGCGGGACTCTCTGAATTGGCAGTGCACGGCGATGGTCAGTATTTTTATGTCTCAAACAGTCGGGATATCAGTCGGATTTTCAGCCGATCACGATTCCCCCAACTATTTTTTACCGTGGCAGCTAATGTGGTCTTGCAGGTTACCTTTGACCCAAAATCCGTGGTATCCTACAGGCTGGTGGGCTACGAAAAAAGCGAGGTGGCAGACAAGACCTTTGGATTGACCGAAGCAGACGGTGCGGAGCTTGGTGCAGGCGCCGAGGTCACCGCGCTGTATGAACTTCGTTTGGCAGATTCGTTAACCGCTTCCCTTGGACGTCTCAACATCGGCTACCAGCATCCGGGGGAATCAGTACAGCAAACGGTCAGCGAACTTCTTCTGCGAAAATCGCCATCTACCAGGCTTCACAAAGACGAACTTGCGTTCATTTCCGCCGTTGCCCTGTATGCCGATATCCTGCGCGAAAATCCGTCTGTAAAAAACAGGACGTATGACGATGTCATTGAGCTTCTTGCCGAGACCGGCACGGCATTCAGGGAGAGAACTCAAGGCTATTTGGAATTTGCGGAGCTGGTCTACACGACCAAAACGAAATGGAAGACAAAACAAATTCAGGCCAGTTGGAACTATTGGGATTGAGATAAGAGACAATCCGCCTACGTTTCCGTCCTAAGAATTTCCAGCGGCGGTTTGTCCGCGACATCCCGAGTGATCAACAAACCAATTCCCAGAGTCAGCAGGATTACCGAACCCATTACGAGCATCAATGCTATGGGTGATGGATCAAACGGCGATTCGAAAACCCACCCGGCCAGAACCCACGTCGCTCCGACCGCAAGAAGAATTCCGGACAAAGAAGCCAATCCGCCCAGCAGCGCATATTCCACACTCATGATCTGTACGACTTGTTTGCGAACTGCACCCAGTGTCCGCAGTAAGACGCTTTCTTCCACGCGTTGAAACCGACTGGTGAGAAGAGAGCCGATCAGCACGAATACCCCCGTCACGATCGAAAAGAAGGCCATGAATTGTATCACGAAGGCAACTTTGTCCAGGATCGTATCAACCGTGCGCAAAATCAGCGCCAAATCCACCGCAGAAATATTGGGATACGCTTGTACTACTGCCTGTTGAGCGGCAGCCGATATTTCCGGTGTGGGTGTTCGCGTAACGATCACATAAAACTGCGGTGCTTCTTCGAGAACTCCGCGCGGAAACACAATAAAGAAGTTGGGTTGTACTCGGCGCCAGTTGACTGAACGAATACTGCCAACCGTGGCAGTGATCGGGACGCCTTGAACATCGAACACGAGCGAATCTCCCGGCTGCA
>JAGQUY010000542.1:4084-4710 GCA_020438245.1 Bacteroidota bacterium | reverse complement strand
CGTCAAGAGCTGCATTAAGTTTTGCCAAGGCGTTCCTGGCTTTTTCTCGGCCCGATTCTAACAGTTGCCGCCCTTTGTCGTCCGCGCGTTCCCGGGCTTCAGGAATGGTCAGCGATTGTGCCGCACGTCGCTTGATCTTGGCGAGCATACCGCCGGTGTACATGCGGGCCAGTGCATAGTAGGTTTCCTTGCCTGTTTCTGGATTCGTTGCAACAAAAGTTGAAACGATTTGGCTTCCTTCAAGAGAAACATCGGTCACTTCCTTCGTCAAGGATGTCATTTTATCCATGGTAACCTCACCGCCCAGGTTGGTTCCCTCAGACTGGACCCAATTGGTTGTCACGGCTTCTATTTGGACGGAAATCGTTTTTGCCAGTTTGTTGCGTGCAGCCGCTTTGGCTTTTTCTATACCGTTGGTTTTGCTCAAATACTTGCCCTCATCAATACCAACGGTGTAGAAGACCCCTTTGTCCTTGGGTGTCTTATTTAGCCAGACCGGGTATCCGTTCTTCATTTTTAAGAAATCCCGATTGATCATCTTTCCCAGGCGATCACTGAGTCCTTTGAGGGCCTTTGGATCGCTAACTTTGGCCTTGGCTTTCTCGGCAACCTGCCCGATAACCTGC
>JAGQUY010000542.1:2584-4058 GCA_020438245.1 Bacteroidota bacterium | reverse complement strand
AATGCGTAATGCCATTTTGGAGAACGATCAAACCACGTTTCCACCACCTGAGAGCCGCTTAGCGTAGCGTCGGACACTGACTTGGAAATTTCTTCAAGATAATTTTGATCAATCTGATAACCTGAAGATCCCGTATTCACTTCATACCAATCTGTAAGAACCGATTGAACTTCGGTTTGGATCGTTCTGCCCAACTCAGCTCGTGCCTTGTCCTTGGCTGCTTCGCGACCATTAACATAAAAATAATACCCCTCAGCAACGCCGAGAGCATAAATGGCATCCTCCTCCTCCGGCAGTGCCGATACCCATTCGGGTTTGTCCTTTCGAACATATGATTTAGGGTCTTTTAATCCGTCTAGAGAGACCTCAAGTTTTTCGATTTTCTTAAAGTCCTTTTTGTCGGTGGCTTCTTTCTTCGCTTCGGCAATGACCTTTTTTTGAATGGCACCGACGCTGCCGGCAAGTGGCAGTTCGGCCAACGCGTAGGTCAATCCTTCTGGATCCACCCAAGTTTCCAAGACTTTGGCATTTTGTACCGCGGTCATGACGTCTTCATCTATGCTTTTTTCAAGGGAAGACACAAAACTGCCGCCCGCCGTTCCCGAATAGCTTGACGTAATGGATTTGACGCTGACCTTGATTGTTTGCGCGAGCTCCAATCGAGCCGCCTGCCCGGCTGCTTCTTCGCCTGCTTTCTTGTCAAAATACCTGTTGACCATGCCCACGGCATACAATGAGCCCTTGGACATGGGAAGCTCATTTATCCATGTTGGCGCCGACGTGACCGCTTTATCTTTTTTCTTTTTTTGGGCGAAACCCGGTCCGTAAAGAGAAAAGAGTAAGAAAGTACATATCCACAGCCAGGGTTTTAGAACCATTTTCACAACTCCTCCTTTCTCAATACGGCGGGTTCATACGAGGCACTGTAAAAGTACTACAATCTGGTCGATCCGCGCAAGCTGTTACTTGCCCGATTTCTCCCATTTCATAATCGCGTTGTCCAGCGCTTTCAGCGCGTCGTCGGCGCTGGCTTTGACGGATTTGATTTTCTTGTTGGCGGCGTCTTCTTGGATTTTCTTTCTGAATTCATCCACGAGAACATTCTTTTTCAAGGTGACCTTGGCGTAAAATTTGACTTTGTTGCCCTCGGTCATTCCGAGCGGTGGCCAATACTCTTCAACAATAGATCCGTTGACCGTTACATTGGTCAGACTTTGGGTAATTTCCTGAAAGTATTCCTGAGCCACGGACTCTGAGCTGGTTTCCCCGATGGTTCCCGCTTCTTCAACGAAGTTGGTCGTCAGACTTTTGATTTGGGTTTGGAGAGATTCAGCTATCTTCTTTCGACCGTCCAAGGCAGCTTTGTCCTTGGCGATTCTCTCGTTGAGTCCGTCACCGATGCCGACGGCCATGATGACATTTTCGTACAATCCGAACTTGGTTATCCAATCGGGTTGTTTTTCAGTTGTTTTGC
>JAGQUY010000542.1:0-2542 GCA_020438245.1 Bacteroidota bacterium | reverse complement strand
TCATTTTCAGGGTACCTTTCTTGAAGTAAAAAAAGAGCCGTAGTTCCCGCAAGGGAACTACGGCTATTCTTGTTTAGGTCAATCCTTTACTCTTCGTCTTCTTCGTCCGCCGGAAGAGCGCCATTGTTGCTGGTCTTTTCCCATTTGTTGATGGCGTTATCGAGAGCGGCCAGCGCATCATCCGCAGAAGCCTTCACTCCGGCAATCTTCTTCTGGGCTACCGCTTGGGCCATTTCTTTCTTGTAGCTATCGATGATAGCCGATTTTTTCAACACCATCTTGGCGTATACTTTGTACTTTCCGTCCGAACCCTTCTCCAAAGGCATACCCGGCCAATACTCTTCTGCTTTTGAGCCTTCAACCTGTTGCTTGGTAAGCGATTGGGTGATTTCCTGAAAGTATTCCTGGGCCGCGACGTCACTGCCTTCGGCAGTCGTGGTTCCCGCTTGTTCCAGGAAATTTTGGGTCATCGATTTGACTTCTGTTCCAAGGGTTTCGGCAATTTTCTTTCTGCCGTCCAGTTCGGCCCGGCTGATGGCGATGTTTTCGTTCAACCCTTCGCCGATTCCGGCAGCCACAATAACATCCTCATAAAGCCCTGGTTTGGTAATCCATTCCGGCGTTTTGTTTTTCTTTTTCTTTTTCTTTTTCTTTTGCGCCATGGCATCGCTATTGACCAGCGCTACACTGAGTAGCCCGATAAATGCCATGAATAGAACTTGGCTCAGGATTCGTTTCATACCTGTTCCTCCTAAAACGGTTAAGGGATTGGATGCCCGCTTCGGGCGGGAACCCGATTAATTATACAAGTCATCAACTTTAAAGACACTTCTGCATTATATGAGCAATATAATCTTCTGGTATACGAAGCCGGTTGTTTTTTTGGTAAGTCCTCTGTGAGTTTTACAATTTATCCAAGCCCCGTTCTAAAGTCAAGGTCTTTCCCTTGAGGTCTTGATACATATGATCGAGTGCGGCGAGGTAAACATCAATTTTAGTCTATATTCTTGGCCGTTAGGGTATTGTTTTGTAATGTTGGAATATGCCAGGATTATACGTTCATGTTCCATTTTGTCAGCGCGTATGTGTTTA
The DNA here is from genome assembly GCA_020438245.1 of Bacteroidota bacterium. Classification (GTDB taxonomy): domain Bacteria; phylum CLD3; class CLD3; order SB21; family SB21; genus JAGQUY01. The sequence goes on along the minus strand of JAGQUY010000542.1, from coordinate 1,450 downwards.
CTGTGACTTCGCCGTGACAACGGCCCGAAAGTGGTTTCAGCGGTATACGAGCGCTGTTCTGAGGGAAATAGACCTCAGTGTACCTGCTCCTTCACCTAGCCGCACTGTCTACCTTGGCGGAGGCACACCCTCATACCTGCCATTGGACTGTCTGAAGCGTATTATTACCGCTGCCGTTGGAGACTTGACGATTACCGGAGAACTAACCCTTGAAGCCAATCCAAATCAAGTCCGACCAGAGCAAGCAGAGGCTTGGAGAAGGATGGGAATCAATCGTTTGAGTATGGGTGTCCAGTCCTTCAACGAAAAGGAACTGAAATTCTTGACCCGCAATCACACGGCGGAGCAGGCGATACGTTGCGTTGAAGATGCACGGACGGCCGGATTTGATAATCTAAGCATCGATCTAATTTTCGGACTGCCCGGTCAGACAAGTGAAGACTGGCAAAAGAATATTGAACGCGCCATTGAAATGGCTCCAGACCATCTGTCGGTTTATAATCTGACTTATGAACCCGGAACTCCCTTGCACAAGTGGAGTCTTGAGGGAAAACTTTCCGAACGGGATGATGATACCGAAAAGACCATGTTTTTGCTTGCTCACAACATGCTTGAAGAAAGGGGATTCGAGCACTATGAAATCTCCAATTATGCTAAGCCGGGTTTCAAATCGCGGCACAACAGTGCATATTGGAGCGGAGATTCGTATATAGGCGTTGGTCCCTCCGCGCATTCATTTGACGGGGCCAAACGTTGGTGGAATGTGAAATCGATCGAAATGTATATGAACCTGATCGAAAAGCAGGAAAGAGCGACGAATGAACTGGAGATGTTGACGAAAGAACAGCAAGTCATCGAGTTTCTTATGCTCGGACTCAGACAAGCAGGAGGGGTCTCCAAGACCCGATTCCTTTCCAGATTTGGCGAAGATTTTGAAACACGATATGAAAAAATACTGTCCCTCTATGAAACATTTTTCGTCGTCCGACCGGATAGCGTTGGTCTCACTCCGGAAGGATGGTTTCTGTACGATCATCTTTGTCGTGAGCTGATTTCCAGTTGACAGTGCAACGGTGTCTTCAGTTCCGGTTCCAGATGATTTCCAATCGCTTGACCTGGTCTCCTACCTGCAATTCATCCACGACCTCCATTCCCGATTTGACGTTGGCGAACAGGGTATATCTCCGATCAAGGTGTGGCGTCGCAGAATGGGTAATAAACCACTGACTGCCCTCGGTGTCCGGTCCGGCACTTGCCATGCCGACGCATCCCCGGTTGTAGGTTAGTTCGTTGAATTCGGAACGAATAGAATAACCCGGACCGCCCCAACCGCTTCCCGAGGGGTCTCCTCCTTGAACCACGAAGTTGGGCACCACCCGGTGAAAAACCTTGCCGGTGTAGAACCCCTGGCGGGCCAGGGCCACAAAATTGGCCACCGTTCCCGGAGCGA
>JAGQUY010000541.1 GCA_020438245.1 Bacteroidota bacterium | reverse complement strand
GTGTCGCGAAGATGAAAAAGTTGGATTGAGGCTCGAAGATGATAGGTTGTAGTCGGCTCCAAGCGATCCAGTGCTACTATTGTCGATGTGAAACGACGTACCTTTTGGCGAATTTCTTCCAGATCTTTGAAATGCATTTCCTCAGAGCCATGTTTCCATTCGTAGGTATCATTCCAAATATCATATCCCAGTCGAATGGTATCAACCGAGTTGAAAGACGAGTGGCCTGTTTCGGCCTCTAATCGAAACTTGATTTCAATCAATAGGGGAACGCCACTGATTAAATGCTTCGTCGAAGTCGAGTCAATCAGATTTCCGGTTGTCATGTTGCAATATACATCTGTCTGATTGCGGTAAACTGCGATTTTTTCTATCGGAGTCGTAAATTCCAAAAATAATAACAAACAAAAGAGCATTTTATCTTGATCTCCCCACACCCAACCTCGGGCATTCATGAATGGGACAAAGCGAACAGTGCGGACTAACCGGCTTGCATATGTTTTGTCCGAATGCTACCAGTAAGTCATTATAGGTCATCCAGTGCCTCTTCGGCAAGACGGACCTTAAAGCCATTTCACTCTTATCTGCAGTTTTCGTTTGAATATACCCCAATCGGTTGGAAATCCGATGGACATGCGTGTCGACACACATAGCCGGAATACCAAATCCCAGAACCAAGGTGAGATTTGCCGTTTTTCGACCAACCCCTTTGAACTTCATCAACGCTTCCATTGATGCCGGTACGCGTCCGTCATAGGCATCCAATAGCTGCCGACAAATAGCCACAATGGTCCTTGATTTCATCTTGTAAAAGGCTACCGGATAGATCAATTTTTCCATTTGAGCCAAAGGAATTTTCACCATGGTTTCCGGCCGATCCGCTTTGCCAAACAAGCGTCTACTTGCCGCCAGCGTGACAGCATCCTTGGTTCGGAGACTCAATATAGTGGATACCAGCACGTTAAAAGGCTTCCCGCTGCTTTCCGCGATTTCACTTACCGAGGGTTGAGGCCACGCGCCTGCCATTTGGCGGATTCGCCGTAAGACGGATCCAATATTACGATTTGTAACCATTAAGATTCGGTTAACTTACGTAACCCGGAGATTGAACTCAAGATAGATCGAAGTAAGTGTTCATAAAAAAGTGAAGAAATACTTGTAAAAGTTACCTCGAAATTTATATGTTTATGTTCGGTACAATTGACTCACTATCACAAGAGGAAAATGGCTCAAGAGCCTGCTATTCAGAGTTTCACCGTTCAAAGTGAAGCCGTTCTGGGTCAGTCCTCTGACCCGCCTACGGAACCCCTGTTTATAGCCTGGAATACGGAACCTGTTTCTCGGTGGAGATGGCTTGCGATTTCTATCGTTGCAGTTGTTCTTGCCTCGACAGTGATATGGGTTTCTTGGAACAGCTGGTATCTCCGCAACCGCTTCGCTTGGAATATCGAAATCGCCGGCACAGATGTCGGAGGCATGACAATTTCGGAGGCACGGTCGGCGCTAGAACAAAAAACGTACCAATACCAGAGGCAGGCCTTTATTGTAAAAACGGACGATGGGAACTTTCCAATCGTTCACGCAAGTGTGGGTCCTGATTTTGGTATTCACGATGTTTTGGCCAACGCCTACGCAGTGGGACACTCGGACGATGTAAAGGACAACCATTTGGAGCGGTTTGCTTCAAACTTCAAAAAAAGAACTTTCCGGCTATCAGCGAGCTTTGATGCCAATCATTTTCTAAATATCCTTCGAACACGAATTCCCTTGCTGGCGACCGACAGTCCGAAGGATGCACAAGTAAAGTTGATAGGCTCAGATTTTGTGGTAACCGAAGGGCGGGAAGGATACGGATTCGATGAAGGAAATGCCATCGCCTCCTACTCGCGCATGTTGGAACATTTCGAATCCGACGTTTTACAACTCAAAATCCAAAGAGAAGCTCCCGACATTGACTTGAAGATGGCGCTGCGAGCAAGGAGAATGGCCTCTTACCTGGTTCATCGTCGATTGATGCCAATCTACAGCTATGACGGATATAACTACGATCGCTGGACGATTGAGTTGTGGTCACGTCGCAACTGGGTTGAATTTAAGAAGGTCAGGGAGGCTGGAAACTATTTTCTGTATCCGGTTCTTAAATCCGATAAGCTGACCAGGGAGCTGAACACCAGAATTGCACCATACATGTATCGCGCCAAAGAGGATGTGCGGATTGAAAATGTCAACGGTCAACCGGTCGCCGTAGGAGTAGCCAAGGACGGATATTATCTTGACGTGCCAAGATCCATCAAGAAAATCAACAGGGCCATCATGACATCGGAATTGGATACGTCCGGAAACTATTCCGTTATCTTGGAGGTTGCACATTTAAAAGGTGGGGTGGCCAATCCAGAGAATGAATTCGGGATATCGGAAGTTCTTGCCACGGGAGTTACAGATTTTTTTGGATCTCCTGAGAATCGTAAATTCAACATCAATCACGCATCGAAGAATTTTCACAACGTATTTCTCAAGCCCGGTGAAAAATTCAGTTTCATACAGCACATGGGTAAGGTTGACAGCACGACAGGTTATGCGAAGGAGTTGGTCATTATAAATGGGGACAGCACGGAGCCGCAATATGGGGGCGGTATTTGTCAGGTCTCCAGCACGTTATTCCGAACTGTTTTTTTCGCGGGGTTGAAAGTGCTCAAAAGAACTAACCATTCATTCGAAGTAAAATACTATCTCCCGGCGGGGTTGGATGCCACTGTTTTTGACCCCGCTCCCGATTTGGTATTCCAAAACGACACGGAGAATCTTCTGCTTATTCAAAATCTGGTCGACTTGAATCGAACGAAAATGTATTTCAAAATTTATGGGAAAAATGAAGGTCGACACCTGAGTTTTGACGGCCCGTATATGGATGGTTCTGTAGGAGAAAAAGAAGAACACTATCAGGTGACATGGTACCGCGACATTGAATTTCCAGACGGCAAGACTCGGAGAGATAAGTTCATATCCATCTATCGAAACAAGGATCTTGTGAAAAAATATCAGCCTGAAAATCTTCTGGTACAGCAGGATTCCATTTTTGTGCCGGTCTCAATAGACTCCAATAGTTTCCAAAGTTCTCCGCTGGATTCCACAAAACGATAAGCCTATTTCTTTCGTTCATAAGCCTCCAGACCCGCCTTTGAGACCAGATTGAAAGGCAGCCTCTTCAAAGACCCTTTACGAATCCAACGTGCAGTGCCTTTTGGCGAAGGCGATTTTTGGCATGCCACCGTGTAAAAGTGAACTGTGATACGAAAATGGGTAAACTCGTGCTTGACCACGCATATCTTATCGGTTATTCTAATCTCAATTCCCGTTTCAGATTTGAATCTAATCCGGCAAGTCTCCTCGCGCGATCTATTTGCCAGTTGCTTCCCGCCGGGAAATTCCCAAAAATTTGCCAACAAACCGGTGTTGGGCCTCTTCTTCAATAAGATCCGTCCATCTCTTTCCAGAATTCCTGCCGAGACGTTATAATGAGGTTTTTTCTTCCGCTCTTTGCGAATCGGCAGAACTGCCGGGTCCGGCAGGTAACGAAATGCGCTGCAACTTTCTTGAATGGGGCATTCGGAACATCTTGGCGATCGTGGACTGCATAAGAGCGCCCCAAGCTCGATCAATGCCTGCGTAAAAGTTGAGGGGTCGCTTCCTCGCATCATGCCTTGAAGAATCTCCGTTCGTCGTCTTTTTGCATCCGCGGTTGTGGGATCTTCCTGCAGTATAAACAATCTCGATAAGACACGAGACGCGTTTCCATCCAAAGCAGCATAGGGCTTCCCATATGCGATGCTCATGACAGCTGCCGCTGTATACGGGCCAAATCCGGGCAGGGCACGTAGATCATCGTAGTTGTTCGGCAGCTTTCCCCGATAGTCCTTCAACACAATGCGTGCAGCTTCATGGGCATATTTAGCCCTTCGATAGTACCCTAGTCCTTCCCACACTTTCAAAACTGCACTTTGATTTGCCATTGCGAGTCGGGGCAAGGTGGGAAATGCTTTGAGAAAACGACGATAATAGGGGATCGCTTGTTCAACCCGGGTTTGTTGGAGCATCAGCTCCGAAATCCAGATCCGGTAAGGGTCTTTTGTCTTTCGCCACGGCAAATGTTTTCGCTGGCAACCCAGAAACCATTCAATAAGGGGGCGAGCCATTGAGTTCACTTTTTTGACGGAGACGTGTCCAAAATCAACCGCGCTATCTGTTCTTGAGCCAGATTTGACATTGCTATTCGTGCCACCATTTTCTATATTTTTCACTTAAAATTTACTTCCATATACTTATATACCGAGGACCATGATTCTGACCGATTCACAAATTTTGAAAGAAATTGAGAAAAAAACCATCGTAATTGATCCTTTTCGAAGATCCTGTCTGGGAAGCAACAGCTATGACGTTCATCTTGGTAAACGACTGGCAACATATACAAGCGAGATTCTGGACTGCAAGAAAGACAATGAGATAACTGCGTTTGACATCCCTGCGGAAGGACTCGTATTGCATCCAACAAAACTGTATTTGGGAGTAACTGAAGAGTATACGGAAACCCATACACATGTGCCATTTCTTGAGGGAAAGTCCAGTATTGGCCGCTTGGGTATTGATATTCACGCAACTGCGGGAAAAGGAGATGTTGGCTATTGCAATACATGGACTCTGGAAATTTCGGTCAGGCAGCCCGTACGGGTGTATGCCGGAATGCCGATCGGCCAGCTTATATACTTTGAGGTTTCCGGTTTGACGGAAGTGCCATACAATAGGAAAAAGAGCGCCAAGTACGGGGGAAAAACAACGGAACCGATTGGTTCAAGAATGTTCATGAATTTTGATGTCGAATCCGATTCTTGGAAATAAAACGACCCAAGTTAAACTATTACATAGTTTAACGAGAGATTGTTAACTAAGCTTATAAGGGTTTTTGAGAATGACTAATGCCGCCGCCCAGCCCCCATCGCTTCAGGACGCAACCGGTATTTTTGATTTTAGACTGCCAAAGCCTTTTAATTTGTCTTCTCTCTTCGAGCTGGTTGAGACCGCTCTTCGACTGAACCACTGATGCAAAATACCGGAACGAATACCCTGTTAATAGTCGATGATGAAAAACGCGTTGTCGACGTTCTTTTGCGGACTTTCCGCGATGTGTACGATGTACACGGTTTCCTTAGCGCCCCGGAAGCGTTGGCTGCCATGCCGGATCTCCATGCGCACGTGATTCTCACGGATGAGAAGATGCCAGACATTAATGGATTGAGCTTTCTTAGCAAAGCCAGGGATATCCAACCCGGGACTGTCAATATCATGCTAACCGCCTACAGTGACCAGAACCTGGCGATTAACGCTATAAACTCAGGACTGGTTTACCGGTATCTCATCAAGCCGTGGGATACCGACGAACTGTGCCTGACCGTCAGGCAGGCTTTTGAATACCATATGCTTTTGGAAACCAATCGACGGTTAACTGGAGAACTCACGATCAAGAATACTGAACTTGAAAAGAATCTGTCGCTTCTTCAACATACGCAATCTAGACTAGTTCAATCCGAGCGATTGACCGTTGTCGGGCAACTAACCGCAAGTATTGGGCACGAGCTACGCAACCCTCTATCAAGAATAAAGACCGCCGCCTCCCTTCTTAAAAGCGAGTTTGGTCGTGAGGGCGGAGAAGTTCAGGATTTGCTGAATATCGTGGAAAACGAGGTAGTAGTCTCTGATAAAATTATTAATGATTTGCTGGATTTTTCCAAGGATCGAAAATCAAATTCTGCCCCTGTTCACATCAATGAGATTATAACCTCTTCGCTAGAGCGGACCCGGCTGTCAGCAAACGTATCTGTCCAGACAGAACTGGGTAAAGACTTGCCGATGGTCTTGGCGGATTCAGGCCAATTACAACAGATCTTGGTCAATTTGATCCTCAATGGAAGCCAAGCCATGGTGAATGGAGGCATTCTAAAGATTTGGAGTCACGCTTCAGGCAGTCATATCTCAGTACACATTTCGGATACCGGAACAGGCATAAAGCCGTCCGATATTCCAAGAGTATTTGAGCCCCTTTATACGACCAGAGCTAAGGGCATCGGCCTGGGAATGAGTGTCGTTAAGATGCTCGTTGAGCGAAATAACGGAACAATTCAGATAGAAAGCCAGCTTGACATGGGAACAACAGTAACTTTAACCTTCCCGATTTCGCAATGACAACGTTAACGGCTAAGGAACAGCTTGAGATCATAAAGAGGGGAGTGGTTGAGCTTATCCCCGAAGACGAGCTGGTTACCAAGCTTGAAAACTCCATAAGCTCCGGCAGACCGCTGAATGTGAAATTGGGTTGCGACCCATCACGTCCGGATCTTCATCTTGGACACAGTGTTGTATTACGAAAACTCAGACAATTCCAAGATCTTGGTCATCAGGCCATACTCGTTATCGGAGATTTCACCGGCATGATTGGCGACCCGACGGGTAAGAACAAAACGCGGCCGTCG
>JAGQUY010000540.1 GCA_020438245.1 Bacteroidota bacterium | reverse complement strand
CTCACATCAAGGTGTTGGTCGCGAAACCCGGACTCGACGGTCATGATCGTGGCGCAAAAGTTATTGCGAGCGCGCTCCGTGATGCAGGTATGGAAGTTATTTACACCGGGCTTCGCCAGACGCCGGAAATGATCGTCAACGCAGCCGTCCAGGAGGATGTCGATGTCATCGCGATCAGTATTTTATCTGGATCGCACATGACCCTGTTGCCTCGTATTATCGATCGAATGAAGGCCGAGGGAGTAGACGATGTCCTGCTCATCGGCGGCGGTATTATTCCTGAACAGGACGCTGCAGACCTCGAAAAAGCAGGAGTTCGAAAAATTTTCGGCCCCGGTACGCACACCGGAGATGTCGTCGAGTATATTCGTGAATGGTACTCAGCCCACCGGCCGGTCGAGACAACGTAACCTATGATTAAAACCATGTTTTGGGATCTTGGCGGCGTGGTTCTCACCAACGCGTGGGATCGTGAACAACGGATCAGTGTTCTGCGCGACTTCGGAATTACCGATAAAAAGTCCCTGGATGAATTTGGGGATCGTCACCGGGAAGTGGCCGCCGTCTTTGAAACGGGAAAATGCTCGCTGGACGAGTATCTTGCCATGACACTTTTCGGCATGCAAATCGATGTGAAAGAATTTCGCGACCGCATGATGGAACAATCGCACGCGTGGTCTGCGCTGCCCGTTCTTCAAGAGATCGCTTCCTCCGGCCGATATTTCATGTCCACCCTCAACAACGAATCGAGGGAACTCAACGAGCACCGAATCCGGCGATTTGAACTCCAGAACTATTTCAGTCTTTTTTGTTCTTCCTGCTATCTGAATCTTACCAAGCCCCAAAAAGAAATATACGAAACGGCCCTGCAGATCACCCAGACCGATGCCGATGAATGTGTCTTTATCGACGACAGGGCGCAGAACGTGGAGGCAGCACGTCTTGTCGGAATGAAGGCCATCCACTACGAGACGCCTGAACAACTCCGCGAGGATTTACAGCGAATCGGCGTCGTTGCCTAGTCCCATGGGATTCCCCAAGATGACCGCCCGTCAATTGAAGGCGTTTTCGGAGGTTCTGGATAAGAACGTCAGGAAGAAAGAAAAGATTTTTCAAATTGAAGGAATTCATCTTGTCAAAGAGATGATCAAGAATGACCAGGAGCCTCTGTGGGTCGTTCTGACCGAGGACTTTGCCAACGCTCAACCCGACTTGCTCAAGAAAATCAAACGCCGGTTCCCCGATAGGACGTTTCAAGCCACCTCGCACGAATTGCGCAAACTGACGGATACAGAACATCCTCAGGGTATTGTTGCAGCCGTACAGCAACGCGGCACATCCGTGGAAGCAATCGTGGAGGCCAATGGACCGATCGTACTGCTCGATGAAATCAGCGATCCGGGTAATCTGGGTACGGTTATTCGTACAGCCGACTGGTTTGGCGTGTCCGGCCTCATCCTCTCACAAAATTGCGTGGAGTTTTACAATCCAAAGGTCGTTCGTGCGAGCATGGGTTCTGTTTTTCGGGTGCGATCGGCGGTTGCCAGCCTGACGGAGGTCGCTGCACAGTGCCGGAAGTCAGGACGGATGATTGTTGGCTCAAAGGCAGGTGCAGGGAGGAAAAAAATCGGACCCGGCAAAATTGCTTTGATCATGGGTAATGAATCCCGCGGCCTTTCGCCCGAAATAGAAAAACAATGCGATACCTTGGTTGGCATTCCCGGTTCATCGCCTGTGGAATCGTTGAACCTGGCCGTGGCTTGCGGGATCCTGTTGTATGAATTGACGGGAGGGCGGTCGTGAACAAGAAATTGGCAATCAAAGGCGGAACTCTGCTTACTATGAATCCCACCCGGGATATCATTAAAGCCGATTTGCTGATTGACGGAACGGAGATCTCCAAGATAGGACGGCTAAGCGCAAAAGACCTGAATGGAGCGCGTGTGCTGGACGCAACCGATAAGATCGTTGCCCCCGGATTTGTCCAAACGCACATCCACCTTTGTCAGACCCTGTTCCGCAACCTGGCCGACGATCTGGAACTCCTTGATTGGCTAAAGTTAAGAATATGGCCATTTGAAGCTGCCCATACACAAAAAACGATTGGCCTTTCGGCCCGAATGGGGCTCACTGAACTGATTCAGTGCGGAACAACCACGATTATGGATATGGGCACCGTGCATCACACCGACCATATCTTTGAAGAGATAAATCGCTCTGGTATACGAGCGTTGGCAGGCAAGGCGATGATGGATGATTGTCCGGGAGCACCATCTGGGCTGGCAGAAAGCAGATCCTGGAGCATTTCAGAGAGCCTGAATCTAAAGAAAACGTGGCACGGGTCGGCCGGCGGCAGGATCCGCTTCGCGTTTGCGCCCCGTTTCGTTCTTTCCTGCAGTGAGTCGCTATTGGGTGAAGTGCGCGATCTGGCAGCGGAGGAATCGCTGATCGTTCATACGCATTCATCTGAAAATCGCAGTGAACTTGAGGCCGTAGTTGCGAAATGCGGAGTATCCAATGTGGAGTATTTCCATCGAATAGGGCTGACCGGAGAGCGGCTTTGCCTTGCGCATTGCATCTGGCTGAATGAACGTGAAATGGCGATTTTGCGTGATACCCGGACGCGAGTATTGCATTGTCCATCCTCCAACCTCAAGTTGGGCTCCGGCATTGCAAGTGTGCCCGAGATGCTTGCGCAGGGAATTTACGTGTCTCTTGGCGCGGATGGAGCACCGTGCAACAACAACCTCGATATCTTCCAAGAAATGCGGCTGGCGGCCTTAATCCAAAAGCCCCGCCTG
>JAGQUY010000539.1 GCA_020438245.1 Bacteroidota bacterium | reverse complement strand
TGTCGTTGGGCTGGGGCACGCTTCGCTTAGCCCCAAGCGCCCGGCGCGATGCGTATCGCACCCTACGTGCTAAGCATACTTCGGGATCTGCGAAGGCAGTCCGACTCGCATGAAGAAGCGAGCAAATGCCTGAGAGAAATGTTCAAGAAAGGGTGATTGCAGCCGAGAACGATCTCCTAACGCCTCGGCATGATTGGTTAGGTATTCGACAGGCAAGCTATAGATTTCACGAAACACCACGACACGGGCATCCTGATTATCCGATGGGTCCGTTGTGGAGGCTAGAAGATGCAATCCTTCGATGCGGCCCTGACGAACCCGTTCCCACGCTCCTTTTTTCTGAAATTCCTTATTCGCATGTTGGAATTCCGCAATTTTGTAGATGGGACATAGTGCGACAAGCCGAGCTTTCTGGTTCTCAAGGTCGCAGCTTTGGGTAACCACAATTAAATCATATTCATTGACTTCGACTTCTCTGGTACTGTCGGGGTTGAAGTCGGGATACAGAATGGGCACATGACAAGCCGGCAGGAAGTCTCCTTGTCTTAGCGTGGCGTCATTGACTTTTGTCCAATAGGAATCCACCGTTATTCCATGTCCCAATCATAGACTGTGGGGGTCGCTTTGCCTTTGAAAATATACCTTGCCTTGGTGATAAAATTTCGACGAGGTGGAATCGGCTGGTATGATGGATCGTCATCCACGCTATCGGTTAGAGTTGATCGACTGGGTAGTTCATCCCAGTGACGCCAGGATTGCGCAGCCACAGTTGCTAATTTCTCGCCATCTTCTCCCTGCAAGAGATCAAATTCACACCTTGCGGGAAAAGGCGGTGTCTGAGCCGGCTCTACGATCGCGGGCGGTGGCAGATAGGCGACAGGCATTACGCGATTAACTCCCTTGTACGATCCGTGATACAGGCCTCGAAGATGTCGTTTTTTCTTTCGTGCAGCGTCTCAAAAAAATGCCACATTTCTTGCTCTTCGTCCGGTCGATCCATCTTTCGAAAAAGATCGATATCAAGCACGACCGATACCACTCCTTCTCTTTTCGGTTGTATAATCGCTTGATTTAACAGTAGCGTGCTTTGAATGTCTTCATATGGAATGGTTAGATGCATAAAATAACCGGCTAGTCCTTGCGGCAGATCAGGCGCGACCTCCGGCACAGTTCTAAGATAATCTTTGAAGTCGCTTAGCGGTAGAGGTAAGTCCAAACGGTTAATATATCTGACCGCCATCCGTGTCACCATTTCCGGTTGGACCAAATCACGATATACCTCCCACAGCCGTCGCCCCTCGTCGCGGAAAGGTTCCCAACTCTGATATGGTTGTAGTCGACTAAACGTAAATCCATTGAGTTGCACCTGAGCAATCTGCTGTTTATCTTCGTTTGTATACGCAAATCCATGTGGCAATTGTTTGGCCGCCGCAGAAATCTGCTCACCTGCGGTGAACCTCGCTTCGACGAATTTCAGTTCTTTTTTGTTTGGGTATCGGCCTGATTCTTTATCGTAAAATTCTTCTAATTCAAAGGTTCCTATTTTTTCGGGTACACGTACACGGATGTCGATCACGGCTTCGGTAATCGGTGCATTAACGTAATGAGTCTGCTTCGCCATTGAATAGATCGTATAGGTCAAAAAGTAAGGAAGCAATTGGGGCAAATGTTCGCAAGATACTTTTTCAAATGCTTGCAATGTATGCGATTCGCTTCGTTTGCGTTGGCCTGGCGTTGTAGTAGGACCCGTTACTTTACTTGTCCATCTAGCAAGGGTAGGTT
>JAGQUY010000538.1:1226-3594 GCA_020438245.1 Bacteroidota bacterium | reverse complement strand
CTGGAAAACGTCCGCCGCTCCTCCAGGGGTTGTATAGACGTCGACCTTCGTAAGCGTTACTTTGCCTTCACCGCCCGTGTACGCACTCGCTTCGATTCGGATTTCCTTGAAGTCGATGGCCTTTTCCGGTAAACGGAGAAGTACTTGATCAGAGGATGGAACCGAAATCGTGAGTTCGATCCGCTCATAGCCAATCATGCTCGCGACCAATTTACGTCGACCGGTCACCCTACTTTTTATTTCAAACAAACCCTGGTCGTTGGAAACGTCACCGGCAAAATCGCCGTCGTTGAAGAATACATTTACATAACCCAGCGGTTCTCCGTGAGCGTCCAATACGCGCCCCCGGATCAAGTGTTGAGCGTACGACGCGGGGGTTAGGAGCAACAGGAATACATAGGCTTTGCACATGATTATTTTTGGTCCTTCGGATCGAGCTCCGATTCGAGTTTTTTCAGTCCGGCCTTGGCAATTCTATGACCGGCGTTCATCGACAGCGTTTTTTCGTACATCTTCTTTGCCTTCTCAAAGTCTTTCGTCGAGGCAAGAGCATTTCCATAAAAAGCGCAGCATTCGTCGAAACCCCAGCTCGCGTGTGTCGGAGCACCGATCGGCTTGCCGGATTCGGTTTCAAAAAGTTGCACGGCCTTCTCAAAAAGGGGCAATGCTTTGTCGGCGCCTCCGCCAAACATGGAAGGCGTATTCATTTTGCTTACAGCCTGGAGATAGTAGACTCGTGGATTGCCGGAATTTGCGCGCAGGGCGTCATCAAAATACCCATTCGACTTTGGGCCCTTCCACATGCCGGAAATAGGATTGAATTGGATGGACATACCAATCAATGTGGCTAAAAGCGCCAGGGCGTCGCTATGGGCGGGATCCGCTTTGACTGCTTCTTCCAGCGTCTTAATCCCCCGGTCCAGGTATTCCTCTGCTTTATCTTTGTGTCCGTCTTCGTTTGAAGTGTAAAGCATCCGAATGGCCAGCCTATAGTCGGCATATCCATTCCAATAAAGGGCATCGGCATTGCCCGGCTCAATCGCAGTAGCTCTTTCTAACACGGCTTTGGCCGACATCATATCGTCCAGATTCCAGGTCTGAAATCCTTGCTGCAGTTGTTGGATACCTTCCTTCAACAACGGTTCAACGGAAGATTGCCCCCACAGAAGCTGCGGGATGATCAGCATGATGAAAAGTCCTTTTTTCATTTTTTCTCCTTTTCTGTTTGTGATGCTCTAACGTAGGGCAGGATTCGCCTTCACAAAAGGGATTCAGGCCGTATTGCCCATATCCCTGGTCGAATCGTCCAAATCGCGCTTTGAGTGGCAGGGATTGGGATTCACCGGACAACTTAATTGTTGCTAATTGTCACAATTTTGTCATGCCTGCGTACAAAAAGGGTGATATATGATTCTTATCATGGAATAAGATAGCTTCCTAATTATATTGAGCTTGGGAGACGGAAAACCAATTAATACGGATGTGAACCACACCTCATGAAACTCGTCGCTTTTGGCCTCAATCATACGACAGCACCTCTCGAAATCAGGGAAAAACTCTGGCTAAATCACGACGAAGTCGTTCAAGTACTCAAGTGCCTCAAAGGTCTTGTCTTCACCGAATGTTTTGCGATTTCAACATGCAATCGAACAGAGATATATGGGATTTATGACAGAAAACCCGATTCGGTATTTGTGATTCAAAGTTTTCTGAGAGCCAAAAAAGTTGATGATCAGGGAGTATCCTCGCACTTCTACTGGTACGACGGGTTTCAAGCGGCACAGCACCTTTTTCGCGTTGCTTCCGGCGTCGACTCAATGGTAGTCGGCGACGTTCAAGTGGTTGGCCAGTTGAAAGAAGGGTATAAACTGGCCCAAGAGCGCGGCGCCACAGGAGCCCAGATGGAGAGGTTGATGCAAGCGGCTCTTCACACTGCAAAACGATCGCGTGCTGAAACACATATTTCGGAAGGCGCGGTTTCGGTCAGCTACGCCGGAGTTGAAAAAGTCTGCAGCCATTTTACGGATCTCAGTCAGTTGTCCGCGATTGTAATCGGAGCCGGAAAAACCAGCGAGTTGACTGCCAAACATTTGAAAAGTAAGGGTATTGGAAAACTGGAAATCGCCAACCGCACCTATTCGAAGGCCCAGAAAGTGGCCGGAAAATTTGGAGCCGACGCCATCGCATTGGAAGACGTGGAAAGCAAACTTGGCGAAGTCGATATCATGATAACTTCAGTAGGTACGGGCGAGGCCCTTGTAACGCTCGACATGGTCGGGCGGGTGATGAAGCAGCGCAACGGCAAAGCCTTGTGCATCGTAGATCTGGGCGTACCCCGAAATGTGGAAGCAGCCGTGAGAGAAATAGA
>JAGQUY010000538.1:0-1169 GCA_020438245.1 Bacteroidota bacterium | reverse complement strand
AAACAATGCCGGGATTCAGATGTGCCGAAGATCGAAGAGATTATCGGAGAAGAACTCAACAAACTCGAACAGTGGCATGAAAATCTGGAAGTACATCCGACCATCCGCCAATTACATTCCCACTTTGAAGAAGTTCGTCAAGGGGAACTTGAGAAATACATCCATCGCCTTTCGGAAAAAGACCGTGACTTGGTCGACATGATTACCAAGCGTATTGTCAACAAATTGCTGCACACGCCGACGGTTGAATTGAAGAACGGCCGCCAGAGTGGCCACGAAGAAAGGCATCGAACCCTCCATGTGGTTCACAATCTCTTTGGACTCAATCAAGTTTCCGCCCATGCCCTCATCGAAGAACCCGACCA
This sequence comes from Bacteroidota bacterium, assembly GCA_020438245.1. Taxonomy (GTDB): domain Bacteria; phylum CLD3; class CLD3; order SB21; family SB21; genus JAGQUY01. The sequence continues at coordinate 804 of JAGQUY010000538.1, read as the reverse complement.
CAACTGAACATTTGCGGGTTGGAACCCGCAGCAGTCCGCTGGCTTTGTGGCAGACTAACTGGATCATCAGCGAACTTCAAGCCCGATTTCCCTCTCTGACGATCGAGACTACCGTAATCAAAACCACGGGTGACAAAATCCTGGATTCTCCGCTGTCGCTCATCGGAGACAAGGGGTTGTTCACCAAAGAAATCGAAAAGGCTTTATTGGATGGCGAGATTGATCTGGCCGTTCACAGCATGAAAGATGTTCCCACCTTGCTCCCCGATGGATTGATCATTTCGGCGGTTACAGAGCGGGAGGATATTCGGGATGTTTTCATTTCGCATCCCGACAAAAAATATTCTACCTTTGCTGAGATTCCATCAGGTGCTGGAATCGCCACCGGGAGTTTGCGGCGCAAGAGTCAACTGCTTCATCATCGTCCCGATTTGAGTATTCACGACATTCGGGGTAATTTGCAGACCCGTCGAAAGAAACTCGAGGACTCGGACTGGGCCGGAATGTTGTTGGCGAGGGCAGGTGTGAAACGACTCGGTTGGGATGAAATTATTTCGGAGATTCTGCCTGCAGACTTCATTCTTCCGGCCGTGGGACAGGGAGCGTTGGCCATTGAAACGAGAGCAAACGATGAGTCAACCAAACAAAAAGTGCATATATTGAATCATCCGGAAACGAGAATAGCTGTGGAAGCCGAACGTGCTTTACTAAGAAAGCTCGAGGGCGGATGTCAGGTGCCCATCGGAACGCACGGGCGGATCGAAAACGGGCAATTGAAGCTTGATGCCATGATTGCCGGGCTTG
>JAGQUY010000537.1 GCA_020438245.1 Bacteroidota bacterium | reverse complement strand
GCGGGGGATTTAATTTATACGGGTTCGTGGGGAACGATCCGGTGAATGGGGTGGATGTGCTGGGGATGGCTGGATATTGCGATCAGCTCAGAAACGCAAGGCTGAAAGCCCAATTTGCAGCGGCTGTCTATCCAGAATTAGAAGAGGAATTCATTCCGGCCGGTTGGGCGAAACTATCGTTCATTTAAGGACACCGGCCTCGCATACGCTATATTTACGAACCTCGAAACCGGCGAAGTTGTAATCTCCTTTGAAGGGACAAATCCCGCCGATGTTGTTGGGGATTGGAGAACAAACATTTCCCAAAGCATTGGATTGTATGGCGAACAATACGCCTTGGTGGCAATTTACCTAAACGAACTTGCCTCCCTACACCCAAATGCCGAAGTAGTCGGACACTCCCTCGGCGGAGGAATCGCCTCGGCCTTTGGCACAGCGCACAAGAGGACTACGACAACTTTCAATTCTTCGGGCATCAATAGCGCAACACTTGACCTCTTCGGCATCTCGGAAAAGGAAATTGATGGTTTCGTTACAGCTTATTACGTAGAGGGGGATATTTTGAGCGGCCTACAAGACAATACGACACTACAGGAAGCAATTCCTTGGTATCTAGCGAAATTCTTAAAGGGAAAAGACCTTACTCCGAACGCAAAGGGAATTCGAAGATCGCTATTCCCGGATCTAAAAGGGGATTTCGACGATGGCGAAATCCTAAGTTTTTTGGAGAACCTTTCATTGAGCGTACAGTTGCACGGAATGCAAGAAGTTATACAAGCCATCGACTTGGAAATAGAAAGATGTTGCAAAGATTAATTATCCCGATAGCATTTCTACTTGTCATATTGAATGCATGTTCCGAAGGACGCGAAAAGCAGCTTCAGAAACAAGAAGATGTGATAAAATTCAATAAAATCTTCACCAACAGCTTCCACCAAAGCGGCTTTCTGGGCGGAATTGGCGGCGGACAAAGCTCGATATCAAGTTCAATCCTTTTCGGCCGATACGTTGTGAAACTTCAATTCAAAATTGAAGATATAGGAGGTAAATATACGAAAGCTTCGGAGGCACAGCTTTCGGTGTGGGAATATCGCGATCACATAAACGATGGAACCCCTATCCCATTATCCAGAGTAATTATTGGCACCCTCAACGAGGACGAGTGGGATTCCATCAGTTCTTTCGAGGATCTTTTCAGGTTCATTGACGTAAACCCAATAGAGAACTCTCCTTTTTCCGAACTTGCAACACGGCCTCCGGAGTCATGGTAAAAGATCACAAGCGCGCCAAACATTCGGACAACCTTTGATTTCCTCACCACTTCCGCCAAGGCTTTCTTAAATTTGAATACTTTGACGATAGAGATCGGACAACGGACCCTTGGTTCTTCCGAGGTTTCGAACACTATATCGGCGGTTTCGGAAAGACAATGGTATTGTCGTCGAGTGAAACTCTGGAGTTGGCCTTGGACGCAAATTTTTCCGTTTTGGAGTTCGGCGGGTTTAAAAATGCACTCGAACTTTCAAAACAGACCAAATCCTGTGTGACTTTTTCATGGACAAGCCTCAAAGGGAGGGACGCTGGACCAAAGGGTGACAATATCTTGGGACATTTTGATTTGTCGATTCACGGCAAAGTTTGCGCCTGCACTGACGGAATTATGGATAGCTGGCAGTTCGTCGGCGAAGTTAAGATTGACGATAGATACGATTTCGATCCTCACAGCTTTTTGGGACTTTTCAAGGACACGCCCGGTGGCCGCACGGCTGCTGGGGAACAAAAGACTTGGCTTGGTCTCTTACTTCTCTACGGTAACCCTTACGAAATCGTTTCGACGCCAGCAACAATTTCGCAGTCATGGACGCAGCCAGTAGTTCAATGAAACGGTTTTCAAGCTTCGGCCTAATTGTCCTGTTTGGCCTACTGGGCATAGTTTATTTGGTGATTGGCATTATGAATTCAAAGCCGGGCGTCAGCTTGTCAGACTTAACCGACCAGCTTCGTCCAGTGCTTGTTCCAGGGGTGACGATAGCAAACGAAGTGGTCGTCTGGGGGCATGTAAACACCGATTACGCCGAGTCACCATGCACCTATTTGGCAGAACTCCACCTCACCGACGCCGCTTTTGCTGACTTTTGTCGATTGAACAAACTCACGGTGGATCAGTTCCATGCGATGTTAGGAGAGGACCATTTTGCCAACGTTGATTGGTGGCGCGTGCCGACAGATGGAAGGAAGCAGTTTGATGGTTCGAGTAGATATGCCAGCGGCACAATTGATGTTCGGGAGGGGACGAGGATTTTGTATCATGGCTTTCAGACTTACGGGGGTTCGACCTATTATTTTAGACAAGGAAAGGGGCCGACAAGTCTTGCAAAACTTTGAGACTGAATTGAAATCGCGGAGCGGACACCGGGACTTTGGCGCCACGATGCAGTTGTCAAATTTTGACGTTTTTGCGAATAGGCAGTGAGTGTGTCTTGAATCTGAATTCGTAAGCGCGCCAGCCTTGTTTTCTTTTTCCAGCCTTGCCAAATGCCGCGGTTTTGCTTGAATCGCTTTTGCATGATGCTCAATGGAGAGCTGAACTCTTGATGTATGCGTGGTTCGGCAGTGCGCCCTGACTCCCAATGTTCGCAGCAGTGAGACGTTTGGCGGCCTTCTTTGGCCCTGAACCCAACAGGGTTGGATCCCCCGGTCAACAGGGTCAGGTGGATGAGGCAACCCTGTTGGATGACGGTTTTTTGGGTGACTTTTGGGGCCGAGTGGGCTTGAATGCGCCCGCAAACTCCGTTTTTCCCAGATACCTTTCCCAATCACCGACATGACTCCCCAGGAAAAAGCCGAAAGCCTCGGCATCGCGTTCGAAAAACTCACGCCCGGTTACCTGAATCTCTGCATCCGGTCGGGCAACCAATTGATCACTTCCGGCCATGTGAGCGATCATAAGGGGAAACTAGGCGCCGGCGTGTCGGTGGAGGAGGGCTACGCGGCGGCGCGGGACTGCCTGGTGAAAATCCTGCGCTCGGTCTGGAACACGCACGGGACGCTGGACGGGCTGAGGGTGATCAAGGTGCTGGGCTGTGTAAATTCGGCGCCGGATTTCACCGACCAGCACCTC
>JAGQUY010000536.1 GCA_020438245.1 Bacteroidota bacterium | reverse complement strand
CTTGCCGTTATCCCGAACGGTGAGCACCACATGCGAATCTTTGAATGAGGTGCTTACCCAGACATCCCCGTGCCGATCTGCAGCTTGAGCAGCATTGGTGATCAAATTGACAAGTACTTGGGTCAATGGACCCGACAGTCCTTTCAACTTGGGTATTTTGTTTGCCTCAACATGAAACGTCACGTGATGTTTGTATTTGGTCTTGACCAGCATGACGGCCCGTTCCACCTTTTCATTCAGGTCAACTTGCGTCCACTCTGCGTCGTCAAGTCTTGAAAAACCCCGGAGGTCCTTGATAATGTCGGCCGCCATGGAGGATGAGGTTTCCAGAGTCTTCAATATGCCATCCACGTCTTTGAGTGTGTGCAACAGGCTTTTCTCAAGAGCCAGTTTCTGCAAGGATTCCAACTCACCGACTGTTTTTGCTACAGCAGCCTTCTCCACAAAGTCCCGAACGTCTGTCCAGCAGTATTTAACCAGTGTACACCCGTGGTTAATATTGGAAATCGGGTTACCCAACTCATGAGCAACCCCACTCATGAGTTTTCCCAATACCGACATTTTTTCACTTCGCAGAAGCTGCTCCTGGGTATCCTTCAGATCTCGATAGGCAATTTCGTACGCACGTTTGTGGAAATAGTGTTCCGTTGCCCTCACAAGAGTAACGCGAAAGTCTTCCATATCAAAAGGTTTTAGCAGGAACTTGTAAATTTGACCCTTGTTGATCGAGTCCATGACCAGATCCACATCACTATAGGCCGAAACGATGATTCTGATACTGTCTGGACATATCGATTGAGATGCATGAAGAAAATCATTTCGAAGCATCCCGTGCATTTTCTGGTCGGAAACGATGACAATGACATCCCGATTGGACCTTAGAATTTCCAGTCCCTCCTCGCCGCTGGCTGCGGTCAGGACCTCAAAGTGATCTGTCAGACCCCGTTCCATAACGTTCAGAATCGAACGCTCGTCATCGACACATAAAATCTTTGGACGAGTGGGTACGTCCGGTAAAGGCGGGTCAGAAAGTCTTGTCATAAAATGACTAATCCGTCACGCAACCGATTTTGGTTTACGCCGAACCTTCCTTTTTCTTAACGGTTTGCGTCCATTGGACCGAACAGCTGTTTCCAGCAAGGCATGCTGGAGAACGTCATCCACGTGATCGGCAAAAACAAACTTCAACGACGATCGGACATAGTCCGGAACCAGATCCAGATCATTCTTATTGAGGCGAGGCAGGATAATGGTCTTAATGCCCGACCTTCGCGCAGCTACAACTTTCTCGCGAATTCCTCCGACCGGCATTACTTTGCCTCGAAGGGTAATTTCACCCGTCATGGCCAGATCGTGGTTCACCGGGCGTCCGGTTAATAATGAGGTCAGACAGGTAACCAAGGTTACCCCGGCTGACGGTCCGTCTTTGGGAGTTGCTCCCGAAGGAATATGCACATGAATATCTGTTTGATTGAAAATAGTCGGACTGATACCCAGGTTTTTTGCTTTTGATCGGATGTACGACAAGGCGGCCTGAGCGGATTCTTTCATCACGCTCCCCAACTGACCGGTGAGTTGTAAAGCTCCGTTTCCGGGCATCGAACGGGCTTCAATAAACAATATTTCTCCGCCGTTTTGAGTCCAGGCAAGACCCGTGGCAAGTCCGATTTCGGCGTGACGGTGAGCTACTTCTGGAAACACTTTCTGGGACCCCAATAGTTCAGCGATCTTGGCCCGGTTGACCACTGTCTTTCCTTTATTTCCTTCAGCTTTTTGCCTCGCAATCTTTCTGCAGACGTTGGAGATTTCCCGCTCGAGACTTCGAACGCCGGATTCCCATGTGTACGAAACAATAATTTCCAAAATGGCTTCATCGAGAAACTCGATATCTCCCTTGCGCAGCCCGCATTCTTCGATCTGACGAGGCAGAATAAACGCTTTGGCGATCTCAACCTTATCCTCTGCAATGTATCCGGATAATCGGATAACCTCCATGCGGTCAAGAAGTGCCGGCGGAATGGGTGATAGATCGTTTGCTGTTGCGATGAACATAACATTCGACAGATCGAAAGGAACATCAATGTAGTGATCATTGAAGGAACTGTTTTGTTCCGGGTCAAGGACCTCCAACAAGGCGGACGCCGGATCCCCCCGAAAATCCTGTCCAATCTTGTCAATTTCATCCAACATGAAAACGGGATTTTTTGTACCTGCACGCTTCAACCCTTGAATGATTCGACCTGGCATTGCTCCAATATACGTTCGTCGGTGACCACGAATTTCTGCTTCGT
>JAGQUY010000535.1 GCA_020438245.1 Bacteroidota bacterium | reverse complement strand
GCCGGATCGGGCTTGATGGCGGCGGAACAACGAACCCGGTTGGTGATCAAATCGGGAGACCTTGCCTTTGAGGTTGAGAACTATGACGAGGCAAGCGGGCAGATCAATAAACTGGTAACCCAATGGGGCGGATTCGTTTCCAGCTCCACCACGGAAGTTCTTTATGAAAATGTCCGGAGCGGGTCATGGACGATACGCATACCGGCCGGCAGTTTTGAAACCGCGCTTACCGAACTCAAGAAGCTCGCCAAAAAGCTGGAGAGAGAAAGCGTTTCCGGGGAGGATGTGACGGAAGAATTTTATGATCTGGAGGCACGGCTTCAAAACAAACTCCTGGAAGAAAAACAGGTGCGCGAGATTCTGCGTCGTGCAGGCACCATCAGTGACGTGCTCGAAGTGCAACGGGAGCTGAGCCGTATCCGCGAACAGATCGAGCGCTTCGAAGGCCGAAAAAAATTCATGCAAGACCGCATCGGTCTTTCCACCGTTACCGTGAAGTTCCACGAACCGTATCCCGTAACGATCAGTTCCAGCGGCGGATTCTGGGCGACGATCGGCAAAGGCTTTTCCGATGGGTTCAAAGGTTTTGCCAAAGTACTGAGCGGAACGATCACGTTTCTCATTGCCGGCTTGCCCGTCTTTATTCTGATCGGGGGAGTGGTATACGGTCTGTTCAGGCTGATACGGCGAGCTTCCAGAAACCGGGCGGCACGAAAGGCCTCGCAGCAGGTGTAGTCGATTTGAACACTTTTTGCTTGCAAAAGAGGAGGCCTTTGGATATTATAGACCCTTATTTTGACAAACGAGTTTATTTTACATTTGAAAAGAGTTTTGAGCACCCCTAATCGATTTGTAAGCGTTGGCGCGAAAGTAAAAAGGACTTAAGAGAGCCCTGAATTCCTCCCCGAATTCAGGGTTTTTTAATTATGGAAACTACCGAACTTATCCGACACCTGTTAAAGAACTACGGCGAAAATCCCGACCGTGAAGGCTTGCTGGATACACCCAGCCGCGTTGCCAAGAGCTACGAATTTCTCATGGGCGGCTATACGATGGATTCGTCGGAGATCATCAACTCTGCTGTTTTTTCCGAAGATTTTAATGAGATGGTATTGGTGAAAGACATCGAACTGTACAGTCTTTGTGAACATCACATGCTGCCCTTTTTCGGCAAGTGTCATATAGCCTACATCCCCAACGGAAAAATAATCGGATTGAGCAAACTACCCCGATTGGTGGATATGTTCAGCAGGCGCTTGCAGGTTCAGGAACGGTTGACGATGCAGATTGCCGGAGCGATCCAGGAAGCGCTCAAACCCGACGGTGTCGGCGTGGTTATCGAAGCCCAGCACCTCTGTATGATGATGAGAGGGGTGGAGAAACAGAGAAGCCTTACAACAACCAGTTGTATGCTCGGCTCCTTCAAAGAGGACATGAGAACACGAAGTGAATTCTTGACCCTGCTTAAGACAGGGACCCAAATTTTATAACCATAAAACCAAACAGGAGAAAAAACATGGCAGACAAGGTACTCGTTCACTACGAAGTAAAAGACAAGATCGCAATTCTCACGCTCGATGATCCCCCAGCGAACACGTACACACATGAAATGATGCGTCAGCTGGATGAATGCATCCTGAAAGCCCGTTTCGACGAAAGCGTAAATGTCATTCTTCTGACCGGCCTCGGTGAAAAATTCTTCTGTGCCGGTGCGAATATCGACATGTTGAGTAAGGCCGATCCGGTTTGGAAGTATTACTTCTGTCTGCATGCGAATGAAACTCTGCTGCGCCTTGAGCAAACTCCAAAGATTGTTATTGCCGCACTGAACGGTCACTGCGTCGGCGGCGGACTTGAGATTGCCTTGGCCGCCGATATCCGAATTGCCCGCAAAGACGGCGGTATGGTCGGTCTTCCCGAAGTGGCTTTGGGTGTGCTGCCCGGTACCGGCGGTACCCAGCGATTTGCACGTGCGGTTGGCCGAAGCCGTTCCATCGAACTGATGGCTACCGGCCGCAAATTCAGCTACGAAGAAGCGCTGGACATGGGGCTGGTAAACTACCTTTACGAAGGCAAAGGACCTGAATTTATGGAACAGGTGATGGCCTATGCCGTTCAGTTCACGACCCCCAACAAAGCCGCCATGGCCGTCGGACACATCAAGCGCAGCGTACAATCCGGGCTCGAAGTTCCTCTGGAACAAGGGTTGGCCCTGGAACGTGAACTGCAGTCGGCGCTCTTCAAGAGTAGTGATGCAAAAGAAGGGTTGATGGCTTTTGTCGAAAAACGAACTCCAAAATTCACCGCTCGATGATGAAATTGGGACCCTACACGTCAGAAGTATATCGTCGTTTGAAACCCGATCAGTTGCCGAAAAATCGGGTTGCATTCAGTTTGAAAAATACACATGCACTGAACCAAAGTTCAGTGCATTTTTTATTGGTAAGGAGACCAGGCGTTGAATAAGACTATTACACAATTGGTTAATCTGCAAGAGATTGACAGCAAGCTTTCGGAAATCGTTCTTTTGC
>JAGQUY010000534.1 GCA_020438245.1 Bacteroidota bacterium | reverse complement strand
CATGAGTTTCTACTGGTACTATCAAACCAAGGCTGCACCGCCACGATTTTTCACGGGTGCGGCGCAATGGATGAAAGCTCATCTGAAGCCCGGTGAATCAGTGATCAACTTGTTCTGGGATGATTTTCCGGACCTTTTTTACGACGCACCCCGCCAACATTATATTTGGGGTCTTGACCCGACGTATTCGATCCGGGAAGATTCTGAAAAAGCGTTATTACTCGAGCGATTCCGAACGCATCAGCTGGTTCTAGATCCAAAAGCGCTTGCTCGCCTGTTTCAATCCCGATACCTGATCCTGAGAACTTCGCGAGAATGGCGCTTTCCGGAGATCTTTGCCCTTAAGAAGGTCTACGGAGATGACTCGGGAGTGATCTATCTGCTGGAGTGACTGAAATCAGGGGTTCTTTCGGTGCAGAACGCTCCGCTTTGGAAATGCAAGTTCCACGTCGATTCGCCCATCGTCCACTTCGAAACAGGTTCCTTCGCAATAGTCATTTTCATCCACCTGAATGTCGTCGCCATCGATGGCAAAAACAGTGTCGCCGTCCGCCTGCAGATATTCGGCAACTACTGAATAGTACTGGTCGACAGGCAGTTCAAACGAAATGCGGGAACCGGTAACTACGGTATCTTCGACAAGGTCGTTATTTTCGAAATCTCCCCGAAATACTTTCACCGGCACGCTTGGGTTGGCGGCGTTGATGGTAAGTTGGACGTGCAGGTGGCCTTTACCGGGAGCGGTTTGCAGGCAACCAAACGGCGCGGTCTCACACTCATCGTCGGTTTGACACCCAACCATTATCGCAAGGAGCAAAACGAATGAGATCAAAAGCGGCATCAAACATCCGGTGGTTTTCAATCTAAAAACTATCCTCAATTTTTTTGAACGCGTTGATGCTCAAGAGCATACCTGTTCCGGCATAGACTCGATGACCGGATGAAATGCTCATCGGATCGAAATATTCATATCCGAATCTGGCAAAGAAAAACCGCGAGATCTTGTAATGGAATCCAGCTTTGACAACCGGAACCCATCCTTCTTTCTTTTGGATGGTGTGTCCTTTATACGTTCCGGATCCGGTGCCCCGGTAGTCCACGAAGGTAAAGCCACCTCCGACAGCGGTGAAAAAATCAAGCCGTTCAGTCAGCCACCAACGCTTGTCCAATCCTGCTGAAAGGAGATAGCGATATTCCTTGAGTTGAAAGAACGCATTATTGCCTCCATAGATCAGGACTTTTTTTCCAAAAGGCCGTCCTTGAAATCCTGCAAAAAGGCCAAGAAATTTATTGCCGTTGACTACGTACCGATAAGAGCCGCCCAAAGCAATATCATAGGGTTCCCAGGTTGTAAACGGAACCTCAAAAAAAGCAGAATGGCGATATCGTGATTCGTAGGTTTTTGCACCGCCCCGGTCGAACTGGGCCCAAGCCATGGAGCCGGTCAGAAACAGTGCACACAGTAATAAAAACGTGAATTTACGCAATCGTCACATCCTTCGACAAATACACATCCTGAATGGCATTCAAGAGCTTGACACCTTCCGCCATGGGCTTCTGAAACGCCTTTCTTCCGGAGATAAGACCCATTCCCCCGGCTCTTTTATTGACAACGGCTGTCATGACGGCTTCCGCCAAATCGCTTGCGCCTTTGGACTCACCTCCGGAATTGATCAGCCCCGCGCGGCCCATATAACAATTGGCCACCTGATAGCGGGTCAGGTCGATTGGATGATCAGTCGTCAATTCATCGTAAACTTTTTTGTGTGTCTTACCGAATTTCAGGGCGTTATAACCTCCGTTATTCGTCGGAAGTTTTTGTTTAATGATATCGGCTTGAATGGTGACGCCAAGGTGATTGGCTTGCCCGGTCAAATCCGCGGAAGTGTGGTAATCCTTTTCGGGGGTCTTGAATGCATTGTTGCGGGTGTAGCACCATAGGATCGTCGCCATGCCCAACTCATGCGCGAAGGAAAAGGCTTCCGAGACTTCCTGAATCTGGCGTCCGGATTCTGCCGATCCGAAATAGATCGTGGCCCCAACTGCGGCCGCTCCCATATCCCAAGCCTGCTGAACCGATCCGAACATGATTTGGTCGTATTTGTTCGGATAGGAGAGGAACTCGTTATGATTGATTTTCACCACGAAAGGAATCTTATGTGCATACTTTCGGGCGCAGCTTCCAAGCACACCGAAGGTGGAGGCCACGGCGTTGCACCCGCCTTCGATGGCCAGCTTGACAATGTTTTCCGGATCAAAATAAATTGGATTCGGTGCAAACGAAGCACCGGCGGAGTGTTCAATACCCTGATCCACCGGCAAAATAGAGACGTAACCGGATCCGGCCAAGCGTCCGGTCCCAAACAGGGCCTGAAGATTTCTAAGTACTTGCGTATTCCGGTCGCTGTCTTTCCAAACCCGATCGACAAAATCGGGACCCGGAAGATGCAGGCTTTCTTTCTTAATGCCCTTGGGAGTGTACTTCAGCAACTGATCGGCATCAGCTCCCAGTAGTTGACGTATAGATTCTGACATGATTTATTTTCCTCCTGTTCATTGTCAAACTTTTTCAGTTTACGGAAATCTCCAACGCGCATCAATTCTTTTTTCGAGGTTCAACGGTGGCTTTGCCGTCATAAAACTCGATTTCCGCGACTGTCGTTTGGTCAAGTTGACCCACGCGTTGGATCACGGAAGATTTCTGCCGTACTATGGTATATCCCCGTTTCAACGTCCCGGACGGATTCAAGGCCTGCAGTTGCTTTTCTGCGGACAAAAGCCGGCTTTGAATAAGGGTGATTCCGTGGGTTGCACTTTGCAGGACTCGACGCTCCAGCTCGTCGGTTCGTTGGCGATATTGTGCGATTATATTTTCAGGCTGCCGGAAGGCATAAGCCCGATCAAGTTGGGTCAGCTGTTTTCGATGTTGGGTAATGCGATCGCGTATCGAATTGCTCATGGCTTCCTCCAGTCGCACCAGGTGGCTTCTCAAATCGTCCTGATTCGGCACCACCTCTTCTCCCGCTACAGAAGGCGTGGCTGACCGGTGATCTGCGACCAAGTCGGCAATGGTAAAATCGATCTCGTGCCCCACGGCACTGATGATCGGAATGGTGCAACGATGAATTGCACGCGCAACGGTTTCCTCATTGAATGCCCAAAGATCCTCCAGGGATCCGCCACCCCGTCCGACAATCAGCACGTCCACCTGACCATATGATTCAAAGTCTGATATTGCTCGTGCTATCTCCTCGGCAGCTCCTGCTCCCTGCACTTTTACCGGTGCCAGAATAACCTGAACCGAAGGCATTCTTCGGCGAATAACACTGATCAGATCCCGGATAGCCGCTCCGGTCGGAGAAGTAATAATTCCTATGGATGAAGGTATTCTGGGCAGCTGTTTCTTGTGTTCCGGATCGAAGAGGCCTTCGTCGAACAATTTTCTTTTCAGGCGTTCAAAAGCCACTTGCAATTCGCCAAGGCCGGCAGGTTGGAGAGCATACACGACAATCTGATAATATCCTCCTCGTTCGTACAGAGTCAGTCGACCCTGAATGATAACCTTCATCCCGTCTTCGATGGGAAAGCCCAGATCTTTGGCCTGACTTCTCCAGACCACGGCCCTGATCTGTGATTGGTCATCTTTCAGAGTAAAGTAAATGTGACCGGAGGAGTGGCGATTGATGTTGGAGATTTCACCGGTGACGTAGACGGTGGGGAAATCTTCAAGGAGGGACTTGATTTGCCGGGTAATTTCGGCAACCGAATAAACTACAGGCTGTTGGGCGGGAGATTCGTCTTCCTGATCTCCGGAAGGAGGGAACAAGTCAATTGTCATCTATCGTAGTCTGAACATATACCCGATTCCCGCTCCGTAGTAAAACCCGTTGATAGACGCCGGAGAACTGCTCTTAAACGGGGAGCCCATTACTCCAAGAAAAACCTGGGCTTTCAGATTCTGATTGGTCTGTGTTTTCCATTGATATCCGGCGCCTCCAAAGATCGAAAAGGTCTTCAGGTTCTTGTATTTGGTATAGGTAATTTGATCTGCATCGTTTATACCCTGGTCGACAAATGAGTGGAAATAGTAGTGGCCCGCCACGCCCACAGACCAATATACCCCTCGATTGATCCTGTCAAGGTAGTTGTGAATGGCTACACCCGCTCCGATCCCGTTTACAAAAGAAGTCTTTTTATCCGTCTGTTCATCGAGCTTGAAGCTCCCAAAACGAGAGCTTTGTCCTGCCAAAATGGAAAAAGTGCTTCTTGAAGTTTTCTTTTTCCGGCCCGACAGGGAGGCTTCCCATTCGATACCCGAAAGATAATTGTAATTCGCCGTAACTCCAAGGTAGCTGGTCGGGCTGGAAGAGGACTTTTCCGCCGGTTTTGCATCCGGCCTGCGTCGCTGAGCATTCAGATCGCTTGAACTCCAGACTAGCAAAACCGTCAAAACACCGTAAACCACTCTGCTCATTTAGTCTCCAACTTTTTAAGCTGGTAGCCTTTGGGGACTTCCAGCTTGAATACCGAATCTTTGATTTTCGGATTGATCTTGTAATCGGTAAACT
>JAGQUY010000533.1 GCA_020438245.1 Bacteroidota bacterium | reverse complement strand
TCCTTCATAATGTGTCGAAGGTCACAGGGACGTTTCTCCGGTCGCACCGGTTTTGCATAGGTGAAAAAGGCTTTCAACAGATCGTTCAAGCGATTGATCTGTTTTACAATACGTTCTACGTATTCTTGTCGGCTGTCTCCCTCCCCAAGTTCTTTTTCAAGTGCCTGCGCCATGGTTTTGATGCCGGCGAGAGGATTTCTGATTTCGTGGGCGATCGCACTGGTCAGTATACCCGACGCCGCCAGTCTGTCCATCCGCATGACCGTTGCGCGCAACTCTTTAATCTGAGTTATGTCGCGAAAACTGATGATGTAGCCCAACATCCGCCGATCGCTGTCATATCGGACCGTGGTTGTGTATCCAAGATATATCTCACGACCCAGGTTTGTCCGCATCTGTATTTCGGCACTTGCCGGATGTCCTTCCCGCCCTTTCGTGGGCTTCATCAATCCTTCAGCAGCGACGGCACCAAAGATATCCTTGAGATCTTTACCTTCCATTTCATCAACGGTTGTCTCCAGGATGCTTTGCGATGCACGGTTGGCAAATAGAATGCGACCGGAAAAATCAATGGTCAAAATCCCAGAGCTGACGTTTTGAATGATACTCTCATTGAAATTTTTCATCTCCAACAGGGCTTGGGTGGCTTCTTCAATCTGTTTCTGGAGATTCATGTTGAATTCCGACAACTTCCCGAATAACTGCATGTTCTCAATCGCAAGGCCGATTTGTCCGGACAACGTCATCAATAGGGGCAGATCAGCGGTTGAGAAAGGATTCGCATTCGATTTGTTGAACAGCTGTACAACGGCGATCAGCTCCCCGCGAATGAATATTGGAGAAGCCATGGTCGACGTCATGGCGATGCCTAACTGGTAGGCAGGAGATTTGGCGGCCAGCGGGTGACTGCGCATATCATCTATAACGAGCGGTTTTTCACTTTGCGCAATGTGATCATATAATCCGCCCTTCTCCCCGACCGACTTGCCTACAAAAGGAGAACTGAGGTTGGACGAGATGATTTCCAGAATCCATTGATTCTCTTTTCGAGTCACGAGACAACAGCCGTCAACATTAAACGCGCCGCGTATGTTGTTGATGATTTCAGTCAAGACGCCGCGTCGGTCTCTGGTGGAAATGACAATTCTCGCAATCTCCGAAAGAACGCTAAGTTCACGGGACTTTTCGGCCAGTTTTCGGGTCTCCGTCTCCCTTTCCTGGATTTGCCTTCGCAGACGATCGTAGAGTTCCTTTATCCGAAGCAGCGCGACAACGCGTGCCAACAATTCAACCCGGTTGAGGGGCTTGACTATGAATTCATCGGCTCCTGCCTCAATGGCCTGATTGCGTATGAGCTGACTGGTTAGTGAAGACACAATCATTGCCGGTATGTGACGTGTCCGTTCGCTCTCCTTCAAGAGGCGACAAACCTGAAATCCGTCCATCCCGGGTGTATCCGACGCGACAATAATCAAGTCATACTGCAGCGACTTTGCACGATCGATAATCTCATGCCCGTCGTGAACTGCCTCCACCTCGTGCTCATTGGCTGTCAAGAGTCCGGTCAAGGCCAGTTCCGACTCGGGTGTTGGGTCACAAATGAGAATTTTTGCTCGGATTTCCATCTAGTGTCGGCGAATATACGGTTGCATGTGCACAAAGTCCATAAATATGAAAGCCAACCCGCAGGTTGGCTTTGTAAACAGCTGCTGTCCGCTTGAGTTTACAGAAAATCTTTCTTGAATCTCGCAAAATCAAGAATCGTGAGCCGTCCCCCCTCTTTATGGACATACTTCTGAGCCACCAACCTTTGCAATATTCTTGAAATGGTCTCTCGGGACGTACCCGCCATATTGGCCAAATCCTGTTGGGTAGGCAAGGAGGGAATCACTACACTGTTGTCCGTTTGCACGCCTATGTCTTCGGCGAGGCGGAAAATCGTGCCGGCAACCTTGCCCATGGCATTCTTGAGGGACAGACTCTTGATTTGAGTGTCGGATTTTCGAAGGCGCCAGGCCAAAACCTTTAGCAGTTCAATGGCAATTTGCGGAAACTCCCTCAGCAAGGACAAAAAATCGTCCCGGTGAATCAGAAGCATGTCCGCTTCCTGGAGTACGGTCACATTGGCGGATCGGGCATGACCGTCCAGCAAGGAAAGCTCACCGAAAAAATCTCCCTCGCCCATGACCGCAAGGATGACTTCTTTTCCTTCATCGCTGATCCGGGAGATTTTGACCAGCCCAGACATTACGATGAACATTGTATGACCTTCTTCCTCTTCAATCAGGATCACACTGTCTTTGGGATAATGCCGATGATGAGTAACCGCTATGATTTGCTTGAGATCGTGAGACTCCAGAGTGCTGAAAATGGGCACCTTTGTGAGGACGGATATCTTGTCTAGGGCTGGTGCTTCACTCATGGGAACATCTGATTTTATTTGAATTAAAAGTAACTTGAAGGGTGGTCAGAGTCAAGACCTAATGAGGATTGACGTCGGGTGAAACAACTCGAATGGCACTCGGAAGAACACGGAAGAGCAGTCGTCTTGAGGTCACCCTTGCTTCGCCTTCAAGGTGATAAACAATCTCGGACTCAGGAATGACCTCTATCTCCGATGCTCGCAGAATAGTCGTCCCCGGCAAGAGGTCGATAGATCCGTTGAACAAACGCCAGCCATTCAGGATACCCTTCATCAGTGACATGTCGGTCAGTTGGCATACTTCAAACAATCCGTCATCGGGAACTGCGTTTGGGGCGATTTTTGCACCATTTCCATATTCGGAGGTGTTGGCTATGGCAAGTATAAAAGGCTTCTCCGCCCACTGGCGGCCATTTACTCTGACCTCAAGGCGTTGCGGCTTATAAGAACCATACAGAGACAAACTTAGAAGAACATAGGAAGCAAGTCCGCGGCGCCCTTTGCGCTCATTGAAATGCTTGGCTACGACGGCATCGTAGCCTATTCCACAGAATCCCATAAAAACAAATCGTTCGTCGCCATCAAATACCTCGCCCATGTCAACTATACGACGACGGGATGAGAGGACGGAGCGAACTGCATCTGCTCGGTTCAGGGGTAGTCCCAAGCCCCTGGCCAGACCATTTCCAGAGCCAAAAGGAACAATCGCCAATGCGCAAGAGGATCCGGCAACGCCCCTTGCGACCTCGCTTGCAGTCCCATCCCCGCCAACCGACGCAACCACATCAAATCCTTCTGCAGCGAATCTCTCCGATAGCTTGACTGCATCGCCGGCAGCCGTGGTCACAGCTATACTCGTGTTATGTTCTTTGGAAATATGCAGGTTGATCAATTCACGTGTTTCCTCGGCAATCTTCCCATGCACCCCGGCTCGCGGATTGACTATGAATCCAATTCTCACAAATACTCCAATTCAGATGAATTCGTGCTACTGTCGGTATTTTGGTTGCTTTCAAGCAGAGGTCGACCGACCGACAGCGCAATCACATGTGCAGCCCCCGCCTCTCTGACTGCCCGGGCACACTCATTCATGGTCGCGCCCGTTGTTATCAAATCATCTACAATGACAACCGTTTTCCCAACCAACCGATCCGGATGCACCACCTTAAAGATATTGGTGACATTCAAAATCCGCTCCGAGGCGCTGTGCATGGTCGTTTGTGAAACGTTGTTCTTGACTCGTACCACACAATCCTCATCCAGTTCGATTCCTGTCAGATGTGACAGTTCGGCCGCAACAAGCGCCGCCTGATTAAATCCACGCGTCCTTTTTTTGATGGGGTGTAACGGAAGCGGAACCAGAAGCGATGCCCCCACCAGCCCCTTTTCAGACCTCATAACCTCAGCCAATCGGTTGGCGAATATCCGTGCCAGACTAAGCGCACGACTGTATTTGAAATGGTGTATGGCAGATTGCAGAATTTCTTCATAGAAATAGCCACTATATACGCCATCCAGCGCCTCCGCCTGCGCGACCTCACCGCGAAGATCGGTTTCCGCCAAGATCAGTCTGGACTGACATCTCTTACAGAGCCATCGCTCGTCGGGGGGAAGCCGAGTTTGACAGGATATACAATCGGCAGGGAAAAAGAATCGAATCAGTTCTTGAAGCCAGACACTCACGATTGCTCCAAGATGGACTGCAGTTGTTGGATGAAGCCGCCCTTGGTAAAGACCTGTTTAACACCAACAGACTGTGCACGTTCAGCAAGTTCAGTATATACATGAGAGCAATAGGCAATAACGGGCGTGCTTGAGTTTGTTGGATGAACGAGAGGCAACAAGTCAAGTACCGAAAGACGCCGGTGTTCCAAATCCAAAATAATGAGGTCAGATTTGGGTGCTTTTTCCAGATCAGCCTCTGACCGGATAAAAATAATCGATCCGCCATGAGCCTTGACGGTTTGCTGAATTCTGGATGAAAACATTAGATCGTCAACCACCACGAGCACAAGGCGCATCACGGTCGATCAGTGGAGTGTAACGGCAGGAAAAATTGAAAATTGCTTCCTTGGCCAACTTGGCTATCAACCCATATTTTACCGCCATGGGCTTCCACTGCCAATTTACAAAAGGTAAGCCCAAGTCCCCTATCTGTCTTCAAGCCAAGTTTCTTCAAGTCTGCCTGTGCGAACTTTTCAAAAATTTTCTCCGTATATTCGGGAGGAATACCCTCCCCGGTATCCTTAATGCTGACATACATTCTGCCGTTTCTGGTGTCACCACGCGCTGACAGGGTGATCACTCCACCCGATGTGCTATGCTTGATCGCATTGTGAAGCAAGTTTCCAACGATCCGATGAACCATATCTTTGTCAGCCGCCACATCCGGTGTCCCGGCTTCGACTTCAATGTGGGACTCGATCTTATACTTCTGCATCATAAAAACAAACTCGTTGGCATTCGCCTCAAGAATTTCTTTGATGTGGAATTTCTCCAAACGCAGTTTGATCTTGTTCTCTTCAATCCGACTTATGTCGAGGATGTCCGTGATCATTTTGAGTATTGTCGACGCGCTTTCATCCATTTTTTTCATGATTGACAACTGACGTTCGGAAAGATTATCCGAGGTCGTTAACAAAAGCTCGCTGCATCCCATGATCCCTGTTAGCGGGTTTTTCAAGTCATGAACAACCATTTGAGTAAGGGAGTCTCTTAGGCTTTGCAATTCAACAAGAGCCTTGTTCTTCTCCTCCAATTCGATCTTCTTTTCACGCAGTTCATCGTGCAATGTCTTGATTCTTAGCAGCGATCGAAGTCGAGCCATAAGTTCAAGATTATTAATAGGTTTTGGCAGAAAATCGTCCGCTCCAGACTCCAAGGCACGGACTTCATCTTCGATGGAATGCAACGCGGTTACCATGATCACAGGCAATAAATGGGTTGCCTGATTTTCCCTCAACCGCCGGCATACCTCAAAGCCATCCATACCCGGCATCATCGCATCCAGCAAAACCACATCGGGCATATTGGCCGAAATTCGCTCCAGAGCATCGTTGCCATTTGACGCAACATCAATTTCGAAGCCCTTACGAGTGAGAAAGGTTGATAGAAATCGAACATTAAGCTCTTCGTCGTCAACCAAAAGAATACGGCGTTTTTTTTCTTCCATGGATTGAGTGCTTAGATACAGAAAGGCATCGTGTAGGTTGATCTCAAGCTACAAAACCGTTGGCCGATAGTCAAATCTTTTTGCTTTTATGACCACGGTTGGATAAATTGGCACGCATTGAACGGCGGAGATTTATTGAAAGCACGTTTTCTGACGATTTTGACGACCGTTGTTGGGCTCACCTTGGTTGCAGTGATCACAGACCAACTTATCATGCCCGCCATAACAGCGCATGACCACGATGTAATCGTGCCTGACCTGCAGAACTTCACCCGCCAGGAGGCTGCGAAACGACTGGAGTCGCTGGGCTTGGAGGCACATTCGAAACAACGATTCTCCAAATCGAAAGAGCCCGGTTTGGTAATCCAGCAAATCCCTGAAGCAGGAACACATGTCAAGAGTGGGCGTGCGGTTCAGTTGATGATTGCAACCAATCAGGTACTTGTAACCGTTCCCTCGGTGCTACTCACGACCTTCAGGGACGCTAAATTCACGTTGGAATCGCAGGGACTTGAGGTGGGAGAACTGGACACCATCCCCTCCCATGAATACCCCGAAGGAATCGTTGTTGAGCAGGATGTCGAAGCCGGTTCCCGGGTGAATGTAGGTGCAAAAATACGGATGAAGATCAGCCGGGGTCATGACCTCCTGGAGTCCAAGGTTCCGTATGTAGTTCACCGAAGCCTGGTTGAAGCAAAAGCGATGATTGCAGACGCGGGTTTGCGGCTGGGCACCATCACAAAGGCTTTTTCCAGTGAGCTCTTGCCGGGTACTGTCTTGGAGCAATCCATGGACTCCGCCCGCTCCGTTGCACCCCTTACACCGCTGGATCTGGTCGTATCTGAAGCAAACCAATCGGATGAATAATATTCCACGCGCCATACTGGAAGGACACCTTC
>JAGQUY010000532.1:1192-5815 GCA_020438245.1 Bacteroidota bacterium | reverse complement strand
AATCGATCCGACCAAGGTAACCAGGACCGCTCTGGAGCACGCAGCGTCGGTGGCAAGTCTCCTTCTCACAACAGAAGCGGCCGTATTTGAGAAAAAAGAAAAAGATAAGCCTGCCATGCCCCCGATGCCGGGTGGCGGTATGGGCGATATGTACTAATCGTACTTTCGCTTTCGGTCAAGAAAGGACCGGAACATATCCAAATAAAAAATCCCGTCTCCATATGGAGGCGGGATTTTTTTTTCTGGATACTACAATCCATATTCAATGGCAAGTTGTATGGGTGTAAGATCCACCATGTGGTCACGAGGAATCCAAAGCTGAACCAATCCCGTTCCATCAGGACCTCCGTAGTTCTTGACCCAACAGGCCGCCATGCCCTCCTCATCAACTCCCAGAACAGTGGTCGCGTCTTTAGGATCAATAGCGCCAAAGCCAACCCACCAGCCTCGTAAACCCCATCGCAAACCTTCTCTGGTAACCGACGCATGATACCAACCCAGGTGGTCAAGCTTTTTGTTTGGGTATCGAACTCCGAAGGTGCGGGCCGCAAAAGAAAAATCAACATCAAAAATCGCTCCAGTTGAATCTCTGCGATAGGCCATCGGATTGGTGCCCAGGAACACGACTTTTCCTCCACTATCCAGATATTTTCGAATGAGGGAATGTTCCGTTTCATTCTCGGCAATTTCAGCAGGGATTCTGTTGTTCGCAAAGACAACCACGCTGCGGCCGGTTTCTTGCAGCCGTTGTTTCATGAATTCTGCGATTTCGGCGGCGTTGAAAACCTTGTATCCTTCGTTTTTAAAATAGTCACGGATGTATTGATCAAGTCCGTTCTTGAACCATTTGGAACCGGGACGATCTTCCCAATAGATTATTTTGGCAGGTTTTTCTTGTTCTGGGAGAGGATGGCCACGAAGAGCATACATAACACCGTCATCGCTGCCACAATACACGATGCCCCCATGGATCATCGGAGAAGCATAGATCGCACCACCGGTCTTCACTCGCCACAGCTCCTTGCCCGAGGATTGATCGCATCCATATATATAGCCTGCCAAGTCCCCGAAATACACCTGATCGACCGTCAAAGCCGGAGATGAAAATACATTACCGGCGGTCTGCGTTCTCCACTGTTCTTCTCCGGTTTTTGCGTTGATAGATTGAAAAAACCTTCCGTCCGATGTTCCGACAAACACTTGTCCGTCGTGACGTCCAGGCGTGGAGATTGGCCAGGAGATGTTATGATCATATTTCCAAACGAGTTGGCCATTGGCCAGATCGACGGCATAAACGATTCCATCCCGGCAGCCTGCGGTTACGATACCGTCCGCAATGGATGGCGATGAGACGATTCCGCTGCGGTCATAACCATAGTCCTCCAGCTTCAGCGAGGCACCAAGCGTTGCGAATCGCCAGACTTCCTTTCCATTTTTTCGATCCAGCGCAATCAAATGTCCTCCCATCGTTCCAAACACGACTTTGTCATCTGTCAGTGCAGGGGAAGTACGAAGGCGCACCCCGCTATTGAACTTCCACTTCAAGTTACCGGTTTTCGCATCAAGGCAGTACAGATATCCGTCACCGCCTCCAACAAATACTTCACTTTGGTCGATGGCCGGAGAGGAAGAATAATAATCGAACCCGGGTTCGTACCGGAGATCGTCGCCCAGTCTGAAGACCCATTTGAGTTTGCCGGTCGCGGCGTCTACCGCCCGGATACGGTGATCACGAGCCGTGAAGAAAATCATGCCATAGCCCGCGGCGGGCGAGCTATTTACAGCCCAACCGACATTGACATTCCACGACAACTCACCGCTGGTTGCATCGACGGCATAAAGGGTTCCATCGTTGCTGCCAAAGTAGATTCTGTCCCGGTAAAATACAGGAACAGACCGGATTGCACCTTGAGTCGTAAATGAAAAAGCCAGGCCTGAAACGCTGCCCAGAGACGCTGAAGAAGATAAGCCGCTGTGCGAGCAGTCGTTCTGAAACATGGCGGTCTCATCGGCGCCCGCAAACAAACTCCCGGCAGATAGCACAAAAATCAGAAGCCACGGAATCGTTGGTGTTTTCATTGAATCCTCCATTGAATAGGCAACTAAGCATACGATTACCCTGAGAATAGTTTCTCGTCAATCGTAACCCAAACGGGTCAATTTCGACGTTTGGCATGGGCTTGCATAAAACCACAGGCGATGTTATTTTATTACTAACCACGGAGGTGTTATCATGAAAACCTTTATCCTCCTCACCAAACTTTCTCCCGAAAACGCCAGACAATTAAAGGATCACGCCAAGTTGGGTCGGGCTTGGTTGGAGCGGGTGCGGGAAAAATGTCCGGAGGTCAAATTCATTTCTCACTATGCGCTGTTGGGCTCGTACGACTTTCTGGATATCTATGAAGCACCGGATGAAGAAACCGCCGCAAAGGTTTCGATGATCAGCTTATCGAATGGCGCCTTTCATGCGGAAAGTCAGCTCGCGATACCGTATAAACGGTTTCTGGAGTTGACGTCTTCTATCTGATTGATGAATCAGGGGAGAAGGGGCCGGTAACCCACTGCGAAAATAGATCCGTTGAAGGTGAATTTCTCGTAAATACCGGTTTGCTGAAGGAGCTGTTGCACGCGTTTGGCGGTCTTTCCGTACACGACCATGCTGTTCGCCTCCACGTTCGATTCGTAAAAATTTATCTCCTGACGATATACCGAGATCGGATTGATTTCCTGCAAAGGCCAGGGCGGCCACGCCTTGACATCTCCCTTGGAGACATTTTTGACATACACCACTACCGAGTCTGCCAGCAGGGGTTTTGTCGATCCAACGGGGAGCCGATCAAGATCCTTGACAAATTTGTCAATCAATGCCGCATCCGGTCCGGCGTCCATAAAACCAAGTCCTGGCAAAACAACCTGAATCGAATCAAAAAACAATTCTGTGATTGGCAACGTCGAAGAGAGATTTTCCCTGAAGGGTGTGGGCCGGAGGTTCAGTTGTTCCGCTCTGTGAATGAGCGTAAAGAACTGATCCTTCCGAAGACGTGAAACCACCATTCTCCGCTTGCCCTCGACGGATCCATACGTGATGACGGTTCCATTGGCATACAGATTGAAGCTGGGTGAAGCAAGTTCGGTTCCCGCCAGGGCGGCTACTCCGCCATATACCCGTTTTCGCAGCACCAACTGACCGGGCTCCCGTCCATCGAGATAGCTGGGCGCCGTGCAGCCCCAAATAAGAACTGCGGATAAAAAGGATAGGCTACTTATCCGCATTATTTTCTTTGTCAAGCACACCCAGCAATTCCGTGATATCACTTATTTCGTAGTCGGCGCCGTGTTCGATCGTGTCAAAAACATCTCCATATCGGGCAAAAACCGTTTTCATGCCAAGGAGCTTGGCGCCCAGAACATCCCGTTCGGCCCAATCACCAAGCATGATCGCTTCGTCCGGAGCCGTTTCCATGAGCGAGAGCGCCTTCTGGAAGGGGGCCGGGTGCGGCTTTTTTTGATGAGTATCTTCGAACGTTACGACAGCATCAAAAGTGTGATGGAGTTTCAGGTAGCACAGGCGGAGCCAAGCCTCCCGAGTCGGAGCATCCGATACGACGGCCAGCTTAAATCCATTCTTAGTCAACGTCATGAGAGTGGAACTCACATGAGGATAGGTAACCAGCGATGCCTCCCGGGCCTGCCGATAGGCAACGATACCCGAGGCAAGGATTTTATGATTGATCTGACCGAACAAATTTTCTAACAAATCGTCGAATACGCGCTGGTGTTCAAAACCGCGTTCATCATAGATTTTCCAGATTCGCTGTACAATGTCGTCTTTGGACAGGTTCAATCCCGCGTCAATCATCGCCTCGGCGGCACTGGTAATGGCCCTTTTCTTCATCGCCATGAAATCTACCAGGGTGTTGTCCAAATCAAAAATAACGGCTCTAATCATGATCAGTGTATGTCATAAACCTTTTTTCTCATGGAAATATTTAATGCAATGCCGGCCAATGTCAAATTCGTCCACAAGGCGGTGCCGCCATAGCTCAAGAAGGGCAGGGGAATTCCGGTTACCGGCAGGATTCCGCTCGTCATCCCGATATTCACCAAGACCTGAAAAGTAAAAAGGGTGGCGATACCCACAAGAGTCAAACTTGAAAACTTGTCATCAACAATATCGGCAATCAGTATCATACGTACGACAAGAATACCAAACAGAGTCAGGATGACCATGCTTCCCAGAAATCCGAATTCTTCTGCGATCGCAGAAAAAATAAAATCGGTGTGCTGCTCCGGTAAGAAACGATGTTGAGTCTGGGATCCATTCATGAATCCCTGACCGGTCAGACCGCCTGATCCAATGGCGATTTTTGACTGAAGCACCTGATAGCCGCTACCCTGCTGATCTCTTTCCGGGTCAAGGAAGTTAAGGATTCGCTGCTTTTGATAGTCCTTCAGTCCGTCCCATAAAGGCTCAGATGCAAGGCCAACTATGATGTTCAGGGCAAAAACTGCCAGAATTAGTCCGGTTCTGCGCTTGGACACGTATAGGATGGCAAGGAGAACAAACAGGATGACAATAAAGACGTCGAAACTGTATCCCGATGCCATGTAGACGACGAC
>JAGQUY010000532.1:0-981 GCA_020438245.1 Bacteroidota bacterium | reverse complement strand
CAAAGAATCGTTCCCAGTTTGGCCAGCTCACTCGGTTGCAAACTCAAGGGTCCTATGGAAAACCACCGTTGGGCACCATATCGCACACTGCCGAATACGAATAGCAGGGTCAGCAAAATCAGGGAGACAGTGTAAACACTCAATGCTGCACTGTCGATCAGCCGTATCGGAATCAGAATAACGAAGACCAGGATGATCAAACCGATTCCAAGATTAACGAGCTGCTTGATGAAATTGTATTCCATTTCAGGCGTGCCGCGGGTGGCACTGTAAATAGAGAGCAGGCCGATGGCGCATAAGGCCAGTACCGGCAATAACAGGAAGTAGTCCTGATCTCTGAAAAAAATTTTGATTTTCTGTGCGATCATCGGACCGTGCTGAAAGAAAGATGAGGTCTTTGCGGATCTAGCGGATCGAACGGCTTCTTGTTACGAACGTAATTGAAATAATAGTTCATCACAAGCGCAGACATCGGAGCGGCGACATCGGAACCTTCGCCGCCATTTTCCATCAAGACCACGACACCGATTTCGGGATCAAAATAGGGTGCGAACCCGATAAACCAACCATGATAATTTCCATGCACATTTTCCGACGTACCCGTTTTTCCCGCGACCTGCGCATTTTTGACATAGGCGCGCTTACCTGTTCCTTCGAAAGTATTGACGACATTCCACATGGCTCGTCGGACCATGTCGATATTGGCCGGATTGACTTCGACGGTTTTGACCGGATAGGAGAGTTTTCGGATGCCGTCTTCATCGGAAGCGTAGTTCACAAAATGAGGTGACTGCCAGCGCCCGGCATTGGCGAGGATGGTAACATATTGCGCCATTTGGATGGGCGTCACCAGAATCTCACCTTGGCCAATTCCAAGATTGACAACAGTACCAGATTTCCAGTTGTTTCGACCGTATCGGCTGTCGAAATAATCCGTTGTGGGTATGTTGCCACGCCGCTCGTTGGGCAAATCCACGCCCG
>JAGQUY010000531.1 GCA_020438245.1 Bacteroidota bacterium | reverse complement strand
AGAATCCTAAAAGAAATGGGACTTCCCGATGATCTGAAGTATTTGAGCGTGGCGGAGAGTTCGCTTAAAGTCGAAGCATACTCTCATGCAGACGCCGCAGGGTTATGGCAGTTCATCCCGTCAACCGGAAAACTTTGGGGCCTTCGGGTTGATAAGCTGATCGATGAACGTTTTCATGCAGAGAAATCCACACGAGCGGCATGCCGGCTTCTGAAAAATCTGCGTGAAGCGTATGGCAGCTGGTGCCTCGCCGCGGCGGCATATAATACCGGACAGGGAAATCTCAATCGGGTAATTCAACACCAACAACAGCGTGATTATTTCGATCTGTTTCTGAACAAGGAAACCAGATACTATATTTTTCATATCGTCGCGCTGAAGGAAATACTTGAACATCCGACCAAGTACGGTATATATCTCCACGAGGACGAATATTATCCGGCTTATGATCATGACATGCAGACTATCGCTCTTCGCGGACCCGTCATGGATATAGTCCGTTGGGGCAAGACCATGGGGCTTTCGTACAAGCAGATCAAGCTTAATAATTTTTGGATAATGAAATACTCGCTGCCTGAGGGTGCATGGGATCTACTGGTACCCGCCACCGTACCAATCGATTCCGTTCCCATTGATTCTTCCGGCACCACAGACCTCCTTTTACCGGAGGATGCAACCGGCACTGCAGAAATAGAACTTCTCACGTTCTATCACAAGGTCTTACCAAGCGAAACACTCTCCGGCATTGCACAACTCTATGACGTGGCAACATCTGATCTGCGAATGTGGAATAGTATTCGCGGCGATCTCTTGTATTCGGGCAGTTCTCTGAAGATCACCGTTCCTCAAGGTCATCAAATTCAACATGCTGTGCAGCCGGGTGAAAACCTCACCGTCATCGCACGGCGATACAGTACGTCTGTGGAACGATTGATTCACTGGAATAATCTCACTTCGGACATTATATCACCTGGAACCCGAATAACCGTGTTCGTGGGAATCCTGTGAGTTGTGAGGCGGGACGGAAACTTCACCTATCAAAAAAACCCGTATCCAAATCGCCGGATACGGGTTGTGACAGCTAGGGTGAGTCGTTATTATCGAACTTCCAGGTAGTTCACCATATCAAAGAAAATATAAAGTTCAGGGTTCTGACAAATATCGTTCACTCTGACCTCATAGTGCAGATGGGGTCCTGTCGACAATCCGGTACTTCCAACCTCCGCAATCTTTTGGTTCCGTTTGACTTTCTGGCCGTTCCGTACATGATAAACCGACAGGTGTCCGTACAGGGTTTTCACCCCGTTGCCGTGATCAATGATAATGCTCTTGCCATAGCCTCCCCTCCAGGTAACCGACTCAACAGTACCGTCAGCGGTTGAATAAACAGGCGTACCCCACCTCGCGGCAATATCAAGTCCCGTGTGTGCCTTCCATCCGCGAAACGACTTTCTAGCACCGAATCGATCTGTCACACGGCCCGTTTTCATCGGGCAGATAGATGGAATGAAGGACAACTTGCCTGCGTTCGCATTAACTTCTTCATTCAGCTCATGGTAGCTTTGCAGTTCCAGGGTAATTCCGGTTTCCAGTTTTTCAAGATTTTCAAGGTTGGTTCTGACCAAATCTTCCGCGTCTGTCCCTAACAGGTCAGGATTATAGGAAATCTTGAAGTCGCTGCCGCCGATGCCTCCATCTCTGAGTACATCTTCAACGCTCGGCAAATTTGCAACGACCCGCAACTCCGCATCGCGGGCCCGTAAATCTCCGATCTGATTCTCAACAGACTTGATACGATCCCTCATGGTAACAAGTTGGTCCTTTAGGAGCATATTCTCTGTGTTGAGCTTTGCGAGGCGTTCGTCCCCCGTATACGTCGAAAATAGAATGCCCAAAGCGGTCATCGTTATGAACAGAAACGATACCACCACACTCATCAGAATGACCAAGCGATTGCGCGACAAAATAACTTCGCGCATCTCGGACTGATTTTCCGGAAAATACAGAAGACGATATTTTTTATCTTTCCACCGCATACTCATAAAGTAGAAAATAACGCCTCCGCTGTCAAGCAGAATTGGACCTAACTGCTTATTTTTTGTTGCATTTATATGGACCATTTGATATGTTGTCCGCGATTTTCAAAAGTTTGACACGATCTACTTCGGGTAGCCGAACCTGCTGGCGGAAACCCACGACGGGAGGGCGAGCCATTGGCCTGGAGCATTGAAGACTCCGAGAGACTTTTTAATGTTAATAAATGGGGTGCCGGATATTACCACATCAATTCAAAGGGTAACATCGCCGTTACTCCCAGTAAAGATCCCGAAAAATCAATCGATCTCCCCGCGGTAATTCGGGAAATCCGAAGCCGCAATATTGAACTTCCCGCCCTGATCCGGTTTCAAGACATTCTGCGTTCCCGTGTTAAAGACCTGAACGAGAGCTTTCGCGCAGCTATTGCAGAATACAATTATAAGGGAAAGTACACGGGAGTCTTCCCAATCAAGGTCAATCAGCTTCGTGAGGTGGTTGAAGAAATTCTCGACGCGGGAACTTCATACGGCTACGGAATTGAATGCGGTAGTAAGCCCGAACTGTATGTCGCGTTGGCCCTGATCGAAGACAAAGACACCCTTTTGATAGCTAACGGATACAAAGACGCGGCGTTTATCAGAATGGCCCTGTTGGGAAGAAAACTGAAGAAGAATGTCATCCTGGTTGTTGAGAAGCTTTCAGAGTTGCGTCAAATCCTTCAAATATCGCAGGAACTGAATGTGGAGCCGGCTATTGGGATTCGTGCAAAACTAAGCACCAAGGGAACCGGAAAATGGGAGGCTTCCAGCGGAGATCAGTCCAAGTTTGGCTTGAGTACGACAGAGTTCAT
>JAGQUY010000530.1 GCA_020438245.1 Bacteroidota bacterium | reverse complement strand
GAAGCCAAAGGTGACGGATGCCGGTACGATCTGACGTAAAAACCATTTCCCGCCCGTCGGGTGAGAGTTCCGGATCGAAATTGTTATAGTCATCCACCAAAACGGGGTCTACCAGAGTTGACTGCATGTCCAGCGCATAGATGCCCTTTTTTCCGTTCCGATCCGATACAAAGTATAACATTTGTCCGTCTGCAGAAAAAACCGGAGCTTCGTCATTCATCCGATGGCCTACCAGCACCGATTCCACCTGTGTTTCCACATCCGTAATCTTGATATCCCAGTTACTGGTTTCTTCAAAGAACAGACTCTGACCGTCCTCCGACCAGGTTGGATTATCATGGGACGTGGAATCGAACGTTACCTGAATAGGTAATACGTTGTCAGTCGGAGTGATCCAGATTTCGTCAAAGCCGCTGGCATTACTGATGTACGCAAGCCATTGTCCATCCGGAGATATGGCCGGCGATTTTTCCACATAGGTAGAATTGACAAATCGGGTCACCGACGGATTGCCAAGGTCGATCTTCACGATATCGGACTGCTCCTTTGATCTGCGTTCGGCGAAGAGCCAGCGACCGGCAGGATCATTCCATAGTTTGCCGAACTGCAGGGAGTCAGTAAGCACGGTAGCAACGTCTGTAAAGTTTGTGCGAAGCACACGTCGTATTTCTGAGCCGTAAGCCATTGAAACTACAAAATAGATCTGCTTGCCATCGGCCGACCAGCAGGGAAAGGATTCCTGGTCGTATTCGGTTTTCGTCAGCTGCAGGAGGTTTTCGTCCTTATCAATAATCCACAGATCGCTCCGGCCACCGATTCTGGAAACAAAAACAACTTGTTGATTGTCCGGTGAAAACCGGGGTTCTTCATCGATTCCTTCGTTCACCGTCAACGCGTCTCGTTGTTCGCTTTCGAGCTCAAGCGTAAAAATATGCCTGTCCCCCAATTGTGACGAGACAAAAGCCAGAAATTTTCCATCCGGAGAAATCACGGGCTGCCCGTCATAACATGCAAGGGTACTGAGGCGCTGTTTGACAAGTCCGGCGTTGGTGATTATCCCGTTCCTTTGACGACACGAACAAGCCAGCAACAGGCACAGACCGGCTATTATATTGAATGAACGCATAAAAGTCGTGCAAGATAAGGTATTTGACAGACAATCACAGCAAAAAACACTAGAAGCTCGCATCCATGGAAACCGTAATCTCCCGCGAACGATTTCCATGGATGGTGTCGCCGCCCGAACCGATATTTTCCACCCCATCCTTTACCATTTCCCAATACTTCATGGCGACTCGGAGGTGTCGATTCAGCTTGTAACCGGCCATAATATACCACCGCCTTCCGCGCCCCGAAAAAACGGCGTTGGAGAAAACGCCCTCGACATCATTTTCATATTCATATAGCAGGATGCCGGGATCCGAATCAAAATAAGTGATTCTGGCTTGCACGGTCAGATCCGGAGTCGGAACGCATCGAAAATCCTCGAACAACAACAACCCGTGCAAACGATCCGAAATTTGTTGAATGGAAGACCAGCTGTTTTCAACACGAGTTCGCAATCGCAGCATTGACAGAGGCAAATAGGTCCACTGAGATCTTAAGCGCCGTGTTGTCCCCTGTTCAACTACGGTGACATCCCTATCGAACTCATCGGTGGTGTGAACCGCCTGGTCCTTCCGCTCGTTCTTGAAAACAAAGGTCAGATTGTTTCTTCGGGTCAAATCCTCGCTCCACTGAATCATGAAGTCGTCTCCGCTGACGCTTTGAGGCACGTCGAAGGAACGCCATGGAAATCGGTACAAGTCATAGTAACTTTGAATCACACGGCCACGGACAGGTTTCCATTTAATACCCGTATACAATCCGCGCTCATTCTGGGTTTTACCGTTTTGTTCCCCAAATCCAAAAGCGTGCAGGTTTTGATAATCACGGTCATACTGACGGTATACTACTATGAAGTCGAAATTTCTCGAGTCCCTGTAAATTCCGGTGAGCAACGCTTTTTGACCGCGACGATCAACCGCGAATTCCCCAAAGCTCGCCCACTCCTCCACTCCCCATTCAAAGTGAATACCCCCGACCGCATGTCTGCCTCCTCTGAAATCGAAACGGTTTCTTACGCTGTCATTGATTACAAAGTACCGGTCAAACTGTTGAGCGTAGAAGGTTGCGCCGACAGAGCCCCGGGAGGTTCTGAATTCGACATTTGCTCCGCCTAGTGTCTCCAATAGGTAGTTTTCTCTTGATCTTTCAAGGGCATTCCGGTGTAACCCGTCGGTCTGAAGGCCGTTAACGGTCCCGTCCTGGTTAAAGGATGCGTCCCTGTGAGCGTACGAATAGAAACCGGTCAATTCGACGTGACTCAAGAATCCATCTCCACCGCTTGCGGGAGTAAGGGCGATACCTTGAAAAGCCTGGTTTTCGGTGGCATACGTATAGGCCCTAGCCCCTCGACCTTTTTTTCTGACGGCATCAACGGCTTCATTGCTCTTTCCCAAAGCCGAAGATCCCCAGAGTACCAGCCCCTGCCCGTATGCAAGTTGATAGTTACCCAGAACTGCCTGCCGGATCAGCGGAACATTCCGAAATTCGACAAATCCGACACGGTGATCACTGAGACTGCGTTCTCCGGGATCTTTTTCGAACACAAGGCCTGCCCGAACTTCACTCGGCAGATGTCCGATTTCGGGCAGATACACGATATTGATCCTCTCATACAACTGAAAAATGTTTCCGTCAAAGGCTCCGGACTTGAAATCTCGAGTTTCCTCCACGGATCTTTTACTCCTCTGTCTTATGCTACCGTTCACCAGTTGAGCCCGGGATGGATCTCCCACCATCACAAAGTCTCGAATCCGAACAAAAAGATCGCGGTTCATTCCGGACAGGGTCAAGAGTTCTCGGGTACTCTTAAACGGTTTTTCATTTCTTCTTTCAACTATTTCCTGAACAAGGATCTGGGAAAATCCTGGAATACGCTCAAGATCAGCTTCGCGGGCACGATTCAAATCGACCGGATTCTCACGCATCGCAGCCAATTCTTCCGCCAAAAAGGATGCATCCTCGCCGGTAAATCCTTCAAGCACCGACTCTTCCCATGAACCGGAAGAAACCGGCCATACAATATCCAAAGAGTCCGGCTCTTGAGCTGACACAGCCCGGCCAAGAGAAACGAGACCTATCAGTACACTGGCCCGAAACATCATAAGGAAGTCTTAAGAACTCGCGGGGGTTTTCGCTTGAAAAAATAGGTTAGGGAAACGGCGTGGGTGAGGCCCAGTTCACGATGAGTGTAAAAGGCGTAATCAA
Organism: Bacteroidota bacterium; assembly: GCA_020438245.1. Lineage (GTDB taxonomy): Bacteria > CLD3 > CLD3 > SB21 > SB21 > JAGQUY01. Next base: position 1,607 of record JAGQUY010000530.1, on the reverse strand, counting down.
TCTGGCCAAATCCGACGTCAATACCCAATCCGCCGGATACTCTTGACGGGTCGGAAGCCAAACCTCCTCGAAGCATGATTCGATCCGCTATTTTATACTCCGAACCGACCCTGACATCCGAGGGAAAACGAATATCTTTGTAGAGATCGGCGGTTACAACCCAATTGGGAAGCGCTTGAAAACTAATACCCAGAGACGCCGCCTGAGGTAAGTCGTCGCCGGCGATGGAAGGACGATTAATATTTCGGGCGCTGAATCCAACCATGATTTTTTCATGAGGCCGCAGCAAAATACCCGCGTCCACGCCGGCAGTGGAAGCATCCCCACCGCCCTTGATCGCTAGATGGTGGTAATTCACCATGACACCGAAGCTGACGACTTGCTTGATTGCACCGCTCCATGCCACACTTGCCGTTGATTCTCTATACAAATCAAAACCATACGATTCCACCGAAGCACCCGCAGTTCCCGATGCGAACGGCCAAGCGACCCCGAAAGTACTTGTGCGTAACTCCTTCAGATTATAGGGAGTGGAATAAAATCCGGATGCGGTCGGATAGGAAATCAGCCAAAGGCCGGCCGGATTGTAGTAAAACGATTCAACGGATCCGCTCAGGCCGACATAGGCGCAACCCATCGCCAATGGTTTGGCCCCTTTCTTGGTATCAAAAGAGGCATGCAGACCGGAACTGGAGCCGATCAAGATGACGAAAATGATGAATACCCGCAAGCTGGCTCAAGATGCTGTAGATTATTCAAAAAATAGAAAAATCCAAAAGAACAATCAAGCATCCGTCTATTGAAAAATAGGAAATTCATGCGTATTCTATTTTATTCATGAACCTTCCTCTTTTCCAAACAGTTCTTATCACGGGGGCTTCCTCCGGCATTGGCAAGGCTATTGCTCGACGTCTTGCAGTTCCTGGCCGATGTATGATTCTTGTTGCACGGTCCCGAGAGAATCTGGACCGCGTGGTCAACGAATTGGCTGATTCCGGTGCAAAGATAGTTACGGTGGCGATGGACATTACGAATCCGGAATCGGAACTGGTTTTAGCTGATAAATTGAAAGAAATCGGCAAACCCCTCGATTTACTTGTAAACAATGCCGGCTTTGGGACGTACGGGTTTTTTTTCGAAACGCCCCCCGCGTCAACGGCGGACATGATTGATCTTAACGTAAAAAGCCTCGTCCGGTTGACGCATTATTTTCTCCCCGGAATGGTCAATCGGAATTGCGGCGCAATCGTTAATGTTTCATCGGTTGCCGGTTTCCAGCCGGTTCCGTTTATGGCTGCCTATGGTGCCACCAAAGCTTTTGTAACCAGTTTTTCTTTGGCCCTTTCAGCGGAACTGCGTGATACGCGAGTCCAGGTTATTGCCCTCTGTCCGGGAAGAACGAAGACCAACTTTCAGCTTATTGCGGGAAGTCATAAAGTGACGGTGAAATCACGGTTTGCAACTGCCGATAACGTTGCGCTGGTTGCTCTCAAGGCCTTGGAATCTGAATCAGCCATTGCTATTGAAGGGTGGTCCAACCGCATCATGACTCATGCACAACGCTTTTTTCCACGACGTGCCGCCCTGTGGCTTGCCTACAAAATATT